>NZ_JBRREG010000018.1:0-54603 GCF_056760155.1 Stenotrophomonas sp. STEN022 | reverse complement strand
CGTCCGTCTCGCGTGCCCCCCACCCTCCCACCCCCACACCCTCGCCGCGGCCCCCCCCGTGGGCGGCCCCCCCCCCCCCCCCCCCCCCCCCCCCCCCCCCCCCCCCCCCCCCACTACAGGTGGTTGTTCCAGCGCCCTTTGGCTTAGAACATCTCGCGCTGCAGGCTCAGGGTGCTCAGTACCTTGCTGGATATCTCTTCGATCGAGGTGTGGGTGGTGCTCAGGGTCGGGATGCGCTCCATGCGGAACATGGTCTCGGCGGCGGTGACTTCACGCTTGCAGGTCTCGAAGCTGGCATAGCGCGAATTGGGGCGGCGCTCCTGGCGGATCTGCTGCAGTCGCTCGGGATCGATGGTCAGCCCGAACAGCTTGTTGCGGTACGGACGCAGGCGTGGCGGCAGGCGATCCTGCTCCAGGTCTTCCTCGGTCAACGGGTAGTTGGCCGCGCGGATGCCGTAGTGCAGCGCCAGATAGATGCAGGTCGGGGTCTTGCCGGCGCGCGACACCGCCACCAGCACCACGTCGGCCTCGTCGTAATTCACCGCGATGCCATCGTCGTGGCTCAGCGCAAAATTCATCGCGTTGATGCGACGATGGTAGGTATCGAAATCCACCATGCCGTGCGCCTGCCCCACCTTGGAGTGCCTGGCTGCGCTCAGCTCCTGTTCCAGCGGCCCGATGAATGGGGCGAAGACATCCAGGACCAGGGCCCCGCTCTCTTCCAGGATCAAGCCGAGGCTGGAGTCCACGCAGGAACTGATCACGATGGGGCGCACCTGGTAGCGCTCCCCGGCGGCCCGTATACGCGCCGCCGCCTCGAGCGCCTTGTCGGCATCGTCGACGAACGACATACGATCAGTAACGAAACTGAAGCCATTGAACTGAGTCAACAAGCTGTGGCCAACGGTCTCGGCAGTGATGCCAGTGCCATCGGAAACATAGAAAACCGGCCGGATTGCCGTCATGAAAGCTCCCTTCAGAGTGTGATCCTGACCACGGGTCAAGCGTGATGGCCTAGCCTGTCCCGAAAAAGACAAGCACAAGACAAAGTATTGTCACAAGCTTGTGCGGCTTCGGTGTGCACTGCATCATATTGGCTTCTTCCTACGGACGTGGCCATCCCAAGCCCGCCACGGGCGATGGCCTCAACGGAGCATCGCGCTTGAACGAGAATATCCTGTGGTTGCATGAGCTGCGCTTGGCCGATCTGGCCCGCGTAGGTGGCAAAAACTCCTCGCTTGGGGAGATGATCGGCAATCTGGCCGGTCTTGGGGTCTCCGTCCCCGGTGGTTACGCAACCACGTCCGAAGCGTTCAAGGACTTCATTGCCCACAATGACCTGTCCAAGCGCATTTTCGACAAGCTGGCCACGCTTGACGTGGAAGATGTCGCGGCCCTTACCGTTGCCGGCAAGGAAATCCGCGGCTGGGTGATCGATGCCCCGCTGCAGCCGCAGCTGGACAAAGACATCCGTGACGCCTACGCCAAGCTGAGCACCGAGAATGGCGGCGGTGACATCGCCGTTGCCGTGCGCTCCTCGGCAACCGCCGAAGATCTGCCGGATGCCTCCTTCGCAGGCCAGCAGGAAACCTTCCTCAACGTGACCGGTGCCGACGACGTCGTGCACAAGGTCAAGGAAGTGTTCGCCTCGCTGTACAACGACCGCGCCATCGCCTACCGCGTGCACCATGGCTTCAAGCACGAAGACGTGTTCCTGTCCGCCGGCGTGCAGCTTATGGTGCGCTCGGGCGTAGGCTCCTCAGGCGTGCTGTTCACCCTGGACACCGAGTCCGGCTTCCGCGATGTCGTGTTCGTCACCTCTTCGGTCGGCCTGGGCGAAATGGTCGTGCAGGGCGCGGTCAACCCGGACGAGTTCTACGTCTACAAGCCCAGCCTGCATGCCGGCAAGCCGGCGATCCTGCGCCGCTCGCTGGGCTCCAAGGCCATCCGCATGGTCTATTCGGACGTCCCGGGCGAGCGCGTCAAGATCGAGGACACCCCGGTCGAGGTGCGCAATACCTTCTCGATCAGCGATGAGGACGTGCAGGAACTGTCCAAGCAGGCGCTGGTCATCGAAAAGCATTACGGCCGCCCGATGGACATCGAGTGGGCCAAGGACGGCGTCAGCGGCAAGCTGTTCATCGTCCAGGCGCGCCCGGAAACCGTGAAATCGCGCGCCAAGGCCACCCAGATCGAGCGCTACGCGCTGCAGGAAAAGGGTGAAGTCATTGCCGAAGGCCGCGCCGTTGGCGCCAAGATCGGCGCTGGCGTGGCCCGCGTGGTCAAGTCGCTGGACGACATGGCTCGCGTGCAGCCGGGCGACGTGCTGATTGCCGACATGACCGACCCCGACTGGGAGCCGGTGATGAAGCGCGCGTCGGCCATCGTCACCAATCGTGGCGGCCGCACCTGCCACGCCGCGATCATCGCGCGTGAGCTGGGCGTGCCGGCCGTGGTCGGCTCGGGCAATGCGACCCAGCTGATCCAGGACGGCCAGGAAGTGACCGTCAGCTGCGCCGAAGGCGACACCGGCTTCATCTACGCCGGCAAGCTGGCCTTTGACCGCACCACCACCGATCTGGGCAACATGCCGCCGGCACCGTTGAAGATCATGATGAACGTGGCAAACCCGGAACGTGCCTTCGACTTCGGCCAGCTGCCGAACGCCGGCATCGGCCTGGCCCGCCTGGAAATGATCATCGCCAGCCATATCGGCATCCACCCGAATGCACTGCTGGAATACGACCGCCAGGACGCTGCCACCAAGAAGAAGATCGACGAGAAGATTGCTGGCTACAAGGATCCGGTGAGCTTCTATGTGGACCGTCTGGCCGAGGGCATCGCTACCCTGACCGCGTCGGTCGCACCGAACCCGGTGATCGTGCGTCTGTCGGACTTCAAGTCCAACGAGTACGCCAACCTGATCGGCGGCAACAACTACGAGCCGCACGAAGAGAACCCGATGATCGGCTTCCGCGGCGCCAGCCGTTACGTCGACCCGAGCTTCTCCAAGGCCTTCGCGCTGGAATGCCAGGCCGTGTTGCGTGTGCGCAACGAGATGGGCCTGGAGAACCTGTGGGTGATGATCCCGTTCGTCCGCACCCTGGAAGAAGGCCGCAAGGTGGTTGAAGTGCTCGCCGCCAATGGCCTGAAGCAGGGCGAGAACGGCCTGAAGATCATCATGATGTGTGAAGTGCCGTCCAACGCGCTGCTGGCCGATGAGTTCCTGGAAATCTTCGACGGCTTCTCGATCGGCTCCAACGACCTGACCCAGCTGACCCTGGGCCTGGACCGCGATTCCTCGATCGTCGCGCACCTGTTCGACGAGCGTAATCCTGCGGTCAAGAAGCTGCTGTCGATGGCGATCAAGAGTGCACGCGCCAAGGGCAAGTACGTCGGCATCTGCGGCCAGGGCCCGTCCGATCATCCGGATCTGGCCGAGTGGCTGATGCAGGAAGGCATCGAGTCGGTGTCGCTGAACCCGGATACCGTGGTCGACACCTGGCTGCGCCTGGCCAAGCTCAAAGCCAATAGCTGATCTGGCTGTTGATGCATGAAAACAGAACCCCGCCTTGGCGGGGTTTTGTTTGCCTGCGAGGTAGCGCTGGTTTTGGTCTTTGGTGGGAGCTGCGTAAGCCGCGAGGCTCGCAGCCCCTCAAAGCGCCAAAAGCCAACCCCTCCCCAGCCCTCCCCCTGGCTACGCCAAAGGGAGGGGACAGAGCTGTGGAAGCGGTGTTAGCCGCGAAGCCACGGATCAGTCAGGTCGCAGGTGTGCTGGTGATTTCAGCATTGCCAGCTTCGCGGTTTACACCGCTCCCACAAACAAACGCTAGCGGCTCACACCAACTCCGCCGCCGCTGCCACCACATCGGCATCACCCGGCAGCACCAGCAAGGCCGCACCAGCCAGCGGCGTATAGGTATCCACACCGGTCACCCGGCGCAGCGGCACCTGCCCATGGCCGGCTTCAACCAGGGCGGTGATCACGCCCTCGCCCACACCGGCACTCTGGCGGCCTTCGTCGAGCACGATGATGCGCTTCGCGCCCTTGGCCTGCTCGGCGATATAACCGGCATTGAGCGGCACCAGCCAGCGCAGATCAACCACCCGTACCTTCCAGCCGTGCTGCTGCTCGACGGTTCTAGCGGCACGCAAGGCCATCGGTACGCCATTGCCGTAGCTGATGATCAGCAGGTCATCGTTGCCCTCGCCATACACCCTGCCCTCGCCCAACGTGAGCGCCTGATCCGGCGCCGGATACGGGAACAGCCATTGGCCATCGCCAGCGGTATGCAGGTCCTTGGTCATGTACAGCGCGATCGGCTCCAGGAACACGCAGACCCGCCCGTCGACCTTGGCCAGGGAAGCAAGCGTGCGCACCATTGCCGCCGCATCATCACCGCGCGAAGGGCAGCCAACGACCAGTCCGGGGATGTCGCGGATGGCAGTGATCGAGTTGTCGTTGTGGAAGTGGCCGCCAAAGCCTTTCTGATAGCCCAGCCCAGCGATGCGGATCAGCATCGGGTTTCGGTACTGGTCATTGGAGAAGAACTGCAGCGAGCAGGCCTCGCCGCGCACCTGGTCGGCAGCGTTGTGCAGATAGGCCAGGTACTGGATCTCCGGCAGCGGCAACATGCCCATGTTGGCGAAGCCCTGGGCCATGCCCAGGATCATGGTTTCGTCGAGCAGGGTATTGAACACCCGTCGCGGACCAAATGCCTTCTGCAGTCCCTTGGTGACGGTGTAAACGCCACCCTTCTGCGCCACGTCCTCGCCGAACAGCAGGGTCTCCGGGTACTTGGCGAACAGATCGTGCAGCGCCTGGTTGATCTGCACCGCAAGGTGCTTGGCCGGCTGATTCTCCGGCAAGCCAGCCTCGCTGCCGAACACCTGCAGGCGTCGTTCGCTGTAATCGGCGCGCGCCGCCTCGGCCTGCACTTTGTCCGGCGTATACGGCGCCAGCGGCGCGATCACATCCTGCAGCTCGGTCAGGCGCGGGCGCTTGTCGGCATCCTCGGCGGCGGCGAAGCAGCGTTGGCGGGTGTGCTCGTACAGGGCAAGCACTTCGGCCTTGTCCATCAGCCCCGATTCCACTGCAACCTGTGCCGAACGCAGCAGCGGATCACCCGCTTCCACCGCACACAGCTCCTCCAGCGCCCGCCATTCGATCTCGAAGTCGGTGCCGGCATGGCCCATCAAGCGAGTGGTGCGCAGGTGCAGGAAGGTCGGCCGCCGCGTACGCCGGCAATGCTCGACTGCGCGCTGTACGTCGGCGTAACCGTTGACCAGATCCAGACCGTCGGCATGAAAGTAGTCCAGCCCCGGCCGGTGACGGAAGCTTTCGGCGATCCAGCCCTCCGGCGTCTTCACCGAGATACCGACGCCATTGTCTTCACAGACGAACAGCACCGGCGCCGGCAGCTTCTGGAAGCTGCTCCAGGCGGCCGCGTTGAACGCGGTCTGGGCAGTGGCGTGATTGGCCGAGGCATCGCCGAACGAGCAGATGGTGATGCTGTCATCGGGAATCGGCAGCCCCTGCCCCAGTCGCTTGCCCGCTTCGATAGCCATCGCCGTACCCAGCGCCTTGGGCAGGTGCGAAGCAATGGTCGAGGTCTGCGGCAGCACCCACAACGGCTTGCTGCCCCACACTTTATGGCGGCCGCCGCTGGCCGGATCGTCCTTGCTGGCCGCGAACGACAGCGCCGAATCCATCACCGGGTCCATGCCCGGCAGCTTGCGAAAGCGCTCGGCCATGAAGCCGCCGGAACGGTAATGCAGGAAGGCCGGATCGGTATGCCGGGCGGCGCGCGCCACCATTGCATTGCCTTCGTGGCCGGACGAACCAATCGTGTAGAAGACCTTGTTCTGCACGCGCAGCACGCGTGCCATCAGGTCCAGATGGCGACTGATCAACTGCGACTCGAACAACTCGCGGAAGCTCTGCGTGTCCAGCGTGCTGCCTGGCAGTATGGGGGCGGCCGGTTGCGGCCCTTGTAGTGGACCAGGTGGCAGCGCGCCGACGAATTCGATGAAATTGGTGTCACAGATCTCAGCGCGATTCAAGCCCTTCATGCGGGCCGGGATGGGATTCGGTACACGAGCAAACATGCAGACAGACTCCACAGCAAACAGGTGAGACAACGGAATCAAGCATCAACAAGGAACGCTCAGCCAGCCAGTATCGGCATGAAGCCGGGCTGGGCCTGCACCGCCCGCAACCAGCGCTGGATTGCTGGGTACGAGGACAGGCCAATGCCGCCATCCTCGGCGACAGCGGTATACGCAAACAGCGCGATATCGGCCACACCGTAGTCGGAGCCGGTAAACCACGAATTGCCCTGCAGGTGGCGCTCCATCACTGCCAGCGCATCATGGCCACGCTCGCGCAGACGCGGCAGTTCAGCGCGGCGCAGCGAATCGGCTGGCGTCCAGATGCTGATGAAGCGCGCGACAGCGATATAGGGCTCATGGCTGTACTGCTCGAAGAACATCCACGACAAGGCCTGCGCCCGCTGCCAACCATCGGTCGGCAAGAACGGGGTGCCTTCGGCCAACCAGAACAGGATGGCGTTGGATTCGGTCAGCACCCGGCCGTCGGAGCGCTGCACCAGCGGCACTTTTCCGTTCGGATTGAGCGCGAGGAATTCAGGGGTGCGGGTCTGGCCTTCGGCACTGTTCACCTCAACCCATTCGTAACGCGTGCCCAACTGCTCCAGCAGCAAGCGCACCTTGTGGCAGTTGCCCGACGAGGACATGCCATACACCCGCAACCCAGCACCCGAAACACTCACTGATCCGCTCCCCGCTACCGAATGGCAGACGACAGCATTCATCTGAACGGATCACGGGTGCTTCGGTAAAGCTGCGACCGCAGCAAAAACGGGTTCTCAGCGCTGTGACATCCACTGCTGCCGGGACTGCCCCCACACATCCACCTCGATATCGGCGGGCGCTGGCAATCGCGCCTGCCGCAGCAAGCTTGAACCCAACTTGCGTGCCACCGCCACCGAACTGGTATTGGCCGGCACGATGGTATGGATCACTTCCTGCCAACCCAGCGTATCGAAGGCCCAGTCGATGCTCGCCCGCGCTGCTTCCGGCGCATAACCACGGCCCCAGAATTCCGACGCGATGCCCCAGCCCACTTCCGTGCCCGGCCATCCGTGCGGCTGCCAGGGCCCGACCCGCCCGATCCAGCGTCCGCTGCTCTTTTCAATCACCGAGAACATCGAATACCCGAGCAGCTGCCAGCTGCCAGTCAGCGCCGCCAGGCTGCGCCATGCGACCGAAGGCGGTTGCACTCCGCCGAGATGCTGCATGGTCTGGGGATCGGCGCAGAACGCAGAGAAGGCCCCGAAGTCTTCGGCAGCCGGTGGTCGCAGCAGCAGGCGCTCGGTTTCCAGTCGCAGGTCGAAAACACTCATCGTGGTTCCTGTGTGCAGGTAAACAAGGACGCCGAGCTTGCGCCTGCCACCCCTGCCGGTCAAACCGCCGATACCCGGCTGGTAACTATTTGTGGGAGCGGCGTAAGCCGCGAAACTGACACTGTTCGCTCCGTGAAGGGGTTTTCGCGCCGCCTGATAGCGTGCGGGCTTCGCGGCTTACGCCGCTCCCCCAAAACAATAAAAAATCCGATGCCAGAGGTCTGGCATCGGATTCCTGGGACTCAACTGCTGAAGTAAGCAGGTTTACGGCTTGCGATGGTTACTGGCGGTTTGCCGACGGCGCCATGGCCGCGGTCTGCGTCACCAGCTGGCCATCGATAACCGGCAGGCGATCGCTGGCAGGCTTGTCCTGCATGCGCACGGTTTTCTCTGCGCCCTCGTAGCGGTAGGTCACGTCGTAACCGATGGTCTGGTTGGCGTTGCCCAGCGAGACGCGCTCACCCGGACGGCTGTCCATGCGCATCGTGCCGGTACTGCCATCGGGCTTGCGGTAGCTGACGTTGTAACCAGTGATGCGGCTGGACTCGGCGGTGCGCTGCTCGGTATGGCACTGGCGCTCGGTACGGTTCACCACACGGCCACCTACATGGCGCTTATCTACCTGGTTGCCGATCAAGCCACCTGCGACGGCACCGGCAGCGGTGGCTGCTTTCTTGCCGTTGCCACCACCAACCTGGTTGCCCAGCAGGCCACCGATGACCGCACCGGCAACGGTGCCGCCGACATTGCCGTCACGTTCGGGCAGACGTTCCTGCACCACCACGTCCTCGCAGACTTCATGTGGGGTGCTCGTAGTGGACGTTTCACGGATCGGATCGCTGCCGGTAACGGTGCCGTAGACGCGCTCTTTCTGCGTGACCGGAGCAACCTTGAGCACGTCGGCGTACTGCAGCTGCGGTTCGGCCGGGGTTTCCACCTTGCCGGTGACGGCGGCATCGTCCACCAGTGGAGAGTTGTCCAGTACCGGGCGCGCGCCCTCGACCAGAGGCGCGGTGCTGGCCTTGTCGCGGCCCTGCATGAAGGCGGCGGTGGCGATGCCACCTACCAGCAACGCGCCGGCGGCAACCAAAACGGTCGTGGTTGTGCTCTTCATGTTCTGTCTCCGTGCGGCTGGCCGCGTGTGTGTTGGGGGGATTCCAGCATGGGTAAGCTGAACAGAGGCTAGTATTTCTGCCGCATCCCTATCGAAATCGTTCGAGTCGTCGCAATATTCAGCCTGCTGGCCTTGATTCGACAAGACAGTCTGAACCCTCTTCATCTGGATACGCCATGTCGAGCATGATGTTGTCGCCGTTTCTGGAATGGGCACGCAAGCTGCGCTACCCCACCCTGTTCAAGCTGACCGGTGCGCTGTTTGTCATCAGCATGCTGCTGCCCGACCCGATCCCGTTTGTCGATGAAATCCTGTTCGGCCTGAGCACCTTGCTGCTCGCCAACTGGAAGCGACGCAAGGACCCAGCCGAGCCACCGATACTGCCGGGCAAGCGCTGAGCCGTGCAGCTGGTCGACAGCCACTGCCATCTGGATGCAGCTGAATTCGACATCGACCGCGAGGCGGTGATCGCCCGCGCCGGCGCTGCCGGCGTGGGCATGCAGATCGTGCCGGCGGTGACTGCGGCCAGCTGGCCCAAGCTGCGCGAGGTCTGCGCGGCCGACGCTGGGTTGCATCCGGCCTACGGCCTGCACCCGATGTTCCTGCCCGAGCACCGTCCCGAGCACCTGCAGCAGCTGGGCGACTGGGTCGAGCGCGAGAAGCCATGCGGCATCGGTGAATGCGGGCTGGATTTCTTTGTCGACAATCTGGACCCGGAAGCGCAACGCCTGTACTTCCAAGGCCAACTGGAGCTGGCTCGCGATACCCAGCTGCCACTGATCGTGCATGCACGCCGTGCCCTGGATGAAGTGATCCTGCGCATCCGCCGCGTTGGCGGGCTCAGCGGCGTGGTGCATAGCTTTTCCGGCAGTCCAGAGCAGGCCAGGCAACTATGGGACCTGGGCTTCATGATTGGCCTGGGCGGCCCCATCACCTATACCCGCGCCAATCGTTTGCGCGGCTTGGTGACGCAGATGCCGCTGGAGTTCCTGCTGCTGGAAACCGATGCTCCGGATCAACCGGATGCCGGCATCCGTGGGCAGCGCAATGAGCCGGCGCGGCTGCGGCAGATTCTCGATACCGTTGCTGAACTACGTCAGCAATCGGCAGCCGATATCGCCGCGCAGACCACGGCCAATGCGGTGCGCCTATTCGGGTTATAGGTCCGATTGTGGGAGCGGCGTAAGCCGCGAAACCACAGGTCAGTCAGATCACAAACACCCTGGCATTTCCAGAAATGCCAGCTTCGCGGCTTACGCCGCTCCCATAAACCACAGCCGCCCGCCAGCTCTCACGCGCGGTTCTTCAGCAGCATCTCCAGCGCCTTGCCCACCGCTACGAATGCGAACGCGCCGGTGATATGCGTTGCTGCCCCCAGGCCGCCACCACAATCCAACTTCAAGGCTTCATCCGGCCCAAGGTTCGGGCGGATGCCACAGACGCTGCCGTCGGCCTGCGGGTACTTCACGTTCTCCAGCGAATACACCGCCGGTACGCCGAAGTAGCGCTTTGCGCTCTTGGGGAAGTTGAACTCGCTGCGCAGCTTCTTGCGGATCAGCGCCATCATCGCGTCGTGCTCGGTCCGCGACACGTCGCGCACCCGCACCAGGGTCGGATCGGTACGTCCGCCAGCCGCACCGATGGTGATCATCGGCAGCTTGCGGCGGCGGCACCAGGCGATGGTTTCCACCTTTACCCGGAAGCTGTCGCAGGCGTCGATCACCAGGTCAAAGCCACGGTCCAGCAACTCGGCCATGTTCGCAGGGGTCAGGAACGACTCCACCGCTTCGACCTCGACATCCGGATTGATCGCGCGGCAGCGCTCGGCCATGGCCAGCGCCTTGTTGCGCCCGTACTGCCCAGCCATCGCCGGCAGCTGGCGGTTGGTATTGGAGACGCAGATATCATCAGCGTCGATCAGGCTCAAATGGCCGACCGCCGAGCGCACCAGCGCCTCCACGATCCACGAGCCCACCCCGCCCATGCCCACCACGGCCACCTTGCAGCCGCTCAGGTGGGCGATGGTGCCGGCTCCGTACAGCCGGTCGATACCGGCAAAGCGCTCACGCAATTCTTCTTTCATCCGCGCATTTTACGGCCTACCCAGCCCGAGGTGAGTCGGCCAGCAGCTCCATGACACGGGCTTCGCTTGTGCCGCTGCATAATGATCGGCAGTCGAACCCTTTTGCCACGTAGCCTGGAGCCAACGCAATGTCCGACCCTGCACCCGCCCGTCCCCCGTCCAAAGCCTCGCGCTATCTGTTCGTCCTGCTCGCCGGCCTGCTCATCGGCGTGATTGCCACCGTGATGGGGATGCGCGCCATCCAGGCCCGCCAGGATCACTTCCCGGACAGCCTGATGACGGTCATGGCCAAGCAGGCCCAGTTGTTGGATGAGAGCCGGAAACAGAACCGCTGCAGCGTCACCGACAGCACGCCGCGCCTGCAGACCCTGCGCGCGCTGGCCAACGATCTGGAAACCGCCTTCCCCGGCCTGCGCGATGACGAGCGCTTCCAGCAGCACGCCAGCCGCTATCGCGCCACCTTGAACGATGCACTGGCCAAGCCGCCGGCAGACTGCGCGGCACTGGCTGCTGCAGTGCAAAAAATCGGCAGCGACTGCAAGTCATGCCATCAGGATTTCAAGTAAGCAAACTGCGTTTCAACACGTGATTGGCCCTCCATTCACATGCAAAACCGCAGGATCTTCGCCGCGGGTCACACAGCTGTACCCACTTTCAATCTGGCAAGGAGAAACACCATGAAGATCCAACTGATCGCTGTAGGCGCAATTGCCAGTCTGGCGCTGGCCGGCTGTGCTACCTCCCCCGGTTACGGTGGTGGCTACAACAACGGCGGCTATAACAATGGTGGCAACTACGGCAACAACAACGGCTACAACCAGAACCGTTGCACCGATTGCGGCATCGTCACCCGCATCGATACCGTGGCCTCCGGCCGCACCGCGCCCAGCGCCACCGGCGCCATCCTCGGTGGCATCGTCGGCGCAGTGGCCGGCCATGAGATCTCCGACAAGACCGGCGGCAGCAAGGGCAACCAGAACATCGCCGCTGTCGCAGGCGCGGTTGGTGGCGCCATGGCCGGTAACAAGATCCAGCAGAACGTCACCGGCAACTCGTATGACATCCAGGTGCGGATGGACGATGGCCGCGTGATCGTGGTCAACCAGAAGGACCTGGGCGGCATCCGCGAGAACACCTATGTGCGCGTGGTCAACGGCCGCGTGGTGATCCGCTGAACAGTCACCGTTACCGGTGACGAAGAAAGGCCCGCATGCGCGGGCCTTTCTTTTGGCTGCACTGCCGCCGGATCAGGCCGGCTGTACGGCGTCAGCCTGCAGGCCCTTCTGGCCCTGCACAACGGTGAAGGTAACCTTCTGGCCTTCCTTCAGGCTTTTGAAGCCATCGGTCTGGATGGCGCGGAAGTGCACGAACACGTCCTCACCATTCTCGCGGCTGATGAAGCCGAAGCCCTTGGCGTCGTTGAACCACTTGACGGTACCGGTTTCGCGATCAGACATCTCGACTTACTCCCTGTAGCTCTTTCGTTTGATGGTTACGCCCGGTGAGGCGGCTGGTTGCAAGGAGGAAGCGAGGTGCAACGATGCAGCAAATCCTTGGATCTACCCATCAGGCCACGATTCACGGTGACCTTGCCAAGCTCAGCGGCTGCAACTTAACTCGGGGCTAAACAAATTGCAACACCGCCCCATGCATTAAAGTCAACCCCTATACGACCCCCTTCAGAGCACACATGGACTATTCATTCATCTTCTATCTGGTTGGCGCCCTGCTGGTCCTTGTCGGCATCGCCGGCATCATCCTGCCCGCGCTGCCGGGGGTACCGCTGGTATTCGTCGGCCTGCTGTTGGCGGCCTGGGGCGATGGATTCGAGCGGGTGGGCTGGCTGCCACTGGTGGTATTGGGCGTACTGACCGTCATCTCGATCATCGTGGATGTGATCTGCACTATCGCCGGTGCCAAGAAGGTGGGCGCCAGCAAGCTGGCCCTGATCGGCTCGGCAATAGGCACGGTGGTCGGCCTGTTCTTCATGCCGATTGGCCTGTTTGTTGGTCCGTTTCTGGGCGCGCTGGGCGGCGAATACCTGCATGGCCGCCAGCTTGGCCAGGCTACCAAGGTCGGCCTCGGCACCTGGCTGGGCATCGTCCTCGGGGTCGCACTCAAGCTGGGCCTGGCAGTCGCCATGGTCGGTGTGTTCGCCATTGCATGGTTCTTCTGAACGCCGCCCTGACTCCACGTGGACAGGGTAATCACCGACAATCCTCAACTTGCCACTGCTGCCGGCGTGCAATTTCCCCGATTGCCCCGGCCCGGCCACCCCACAGCGACCGGATGGAACCAATGCAAACACACGCTCTATGCCATGCCCTGCTGCTCATCCTGAGCGGCGCCAGCGCCTCCGCCCTTGCCCAGGAATCGATGCCGACGCCCGCCTCGCCGCAGGCCTGCTTCGCGCTTGAGACCGATGCCACCCGTCTGGCCTGCTACGACAGCGCACTTGGCCGTACCCCGACCGACACCCGCGCAGCCGATGCTGCGGCAGCCGCCGCTCTGCAGGCGCGCAAGGAGGCCAAGGCCACCGCCAAGGAGCTGGACGAGCCGCTGCCGCGCCGCAATGAGCTGTTCGCGCATGACGAACTGGATTCTGCTGCCGCCAACGCCGGCCGTGGCTCCCTGCTCGACAGCCGCTGGGAACTGGCCAAGGACTCCAAGCTGGGGCTGTTCCAGCTGCGCGCCTACAAGCCGGTGTATCTGCTGCCGGCCTTCTGGAGCAGCAAGCCCAACGAGATGCCGCATTCGCCCAACCCAAACAACACCGTCACCCAGGCCGAAGAGCTGGACAGCACCGAGCTGAAGTTCCAGCTCAGCTTCAAGACCAAGGTCACCGAGAACCTGTTTGGCGACAACGGCGACATCTGGGTTGGCTATACCCAGAGCTCGCGCTGGCAGGCCTATAACAGCGAACTGTCGCGCCCGTTCCGCGAGACCAACTACGAGCCGGAGGTGATGTTGACCTTCCGCAACGGCTACTCGTTGTTCGGCTGGAACGGACGCATGACCGGCTTCAGCCTCAACCATCAATCCAATGGCCGCAGCGATCCACTCTCGCGCAGCTGGAACCGGGTGGTGATGAACATCGGCCTGGATCGAGAGAACTGGGCCATCATGCTGCGCCCGTGGTACCGCATCCCGGAAGGTCGCAGCGACGACAACAACCCGGATATCGAGGACTACATGGGCCGTGGTGATGCCACCTTGGTCTACAACCGCAACGGCCATGAACTGGCCATCACCGGCCGCCATTCATTGCGCAGTGGTGATCGCTCGCATGGCTCGCTGCAGATGGACTACGGCTTCCCGATCAACAAGCTGCTGCGCGGCCATGTGCAGGTATTCGATGGCTACGGCGAGAGCATGATCGACTACAACCACCGCGCCACCTACATCGGCCTTGGCGTGTCCCTGCTGGAGTGGTTCTGAACAATGAAAGCGACCATCTGGCACAACAACCGCTGCTCCAACTCACGTGGCGCGCTGGCGCTGCTGCAGGAAGCCGGTGCCGAAGTCGAGGTGATCAACTACCTCGACAGCCCACCTTCGCCCTCACAGCTGCGCACGCTATTGGACGCCATGGGCATGCCCGCTCGCGACCTGTTGCGAAGCAAGGAGGCAGCCTACGCCGAGCTTGGGCTGGCTACCAAGCTTGATGACGAGACCGCGCTGATCGAGGCAATGAGCCAGCACCCGACGCTGATCAATCGCCCGATCGTGCGTACCGCAAAGGGCACCGCATTGTGCCGCCCGCCGGAAACCGTGCTCGGCCTGATCGACTGAGCCAAGGCAACTGCGGCGCCCACCCTGGCGCCGCAGCTGCGTGCGCCAAGCACCCTCAGTTTCGCTTGGCGCTGGCCTGGACGATGGCGTCGTAGAGCTCTTCGAAGCTTTGCCTGGGCTGGAATAATTCGCCATTGATGAAGAAGCTGGGCGTGCCAGTGACACCGCTACGCATACCGCTCTCGATATCACGCTGTATCCGCAGCAGATTATTGCTGTCGTCCATCGCTGCGACCAGCCCATCTTCCGGCAAGCCCAGCTCACGCATCAGCTCGCGGTAGACCACCTCGCCGAGCTGCTGTTGGCTGCGGAACAACGCGTCATGCGCCTCCCAGAATTTGCCGTGGGCGGCGGCGTACTCGGCGGTGATCGCGGCAGGCAACGCCTGCGGATGCGCCTGCACCAGCGGAAAATTGCGGAACACCAGACACAAGCCATCGCCAAAGCGCTGCTGCAGCCGCTTGACCAGCGAAAACGCCTCGCCGCAGTACGGGCATTGGTAGTCGGCATACTCAACCAGTACGACCGCAGCATCCAGCTTGCCCTGGATGTGATCAGCCGCGCTCACCGGAACCATCAATCCACTCATCCATCCACCCCAGATCATTCCCGGAAGGCCCAGCGTACAAGCACATGGCGTGCCCGTGCCTGATGCACATCAAGCTACCGCCATAAATGCACAGCCAGCGTGAAGCAGGCCGTCCCGGGGCTCCCGTACCACTTTCCCCGTTCAGCAGACGCAGGCAGAATCGGCCGATCAAAGACAGGAAGTCCGCAATGGTCCGTACCCGCCGCTCGTTCTTTGCCTACGGCTCCGCGCTGCTTGGGGTCTTGAGCCTGCTGGCCGTCGCCTGCTTCCATTTCCCCGAACTGCTGACCAGCCGCGAGTTCCGCGCGGTCTACAACGAGCAGTTTGCCCGCCACCTGCTGCTGGTTGGCCTGGCGGCCGCCTTCATCATGGGCACCGTCGCCATCCTGCGTGATCGCAATAAACGCATCGCCACGTTGGGCGTGGGCACGGCAACCGCGGCGGTGCTGCTGGGCGGCACCAACGTGCAGTTCGACGCCATCGGCAATACCCCTTACTCACTGGGGCTGGATTGGTTCGTGCTGTCGCTGTTCTTCTCGGCACTGGTGTTCGTGCCGCTGGAGCGTTATCTCGGCAAGCGCGAACTGTCACCGTTACGCCCAGGCTGGCGCACCGATGTGGCCTATTTCTTCATGAGCCACGTGCTGGTGCAGTTCATCCTGATCCTGGTGACCGCCTCCACCTCGACCATCGCCGGGCTGGCCGCCTTTCCCTCCCTGAAGGCTGCCATCCAGTCCTTGCCGGTGTGGGCGCAGTTCCTGATCGCGGTCTTCGTCGCCGACATGGCACAAGCCCTGCTGCACCGCGCATATCACAACATCCCCTGGCTCTGGCGCTTCCACGCCGTGCACCATTCCAGCAGGCATATGGATTGGCTGGCCGGCTCACGCGTGCATTTTGTCGAGATCGTACTGACCCGAAGTGCCGTGTTGCTGCCGCTGCTGATCCTTGGCTTCTCCACCTCGGCGCTGAATGCCTACGTGATCCTGGTCGGCCTGCAGGCGGTGCTGGCACACGCCAACCTTGGCATCCGCTTCGGCTGGTTGGAGTACCTGCTGGTGCTGCCGCGCTACCACCACTGGCATCACGCCCGGCAGCAGGAATACGTCGATGTGAACTACGCCATTCACCTGCCCTTGGTGGACATGTTGATGGGCACCTTCAAGCTACCGCGCGATCAGGCGCAATGGCCGCAGGAATACGGCGTCATGAAACTGGAGACGGTGCCAAACGGCATCATCAAACAGCACCTGATGCCATTCCAGGGCGGGCGCAAGTTCGACGACCACGTCGATTGAGTTCCTTGCGCTCGATCGGTTGTGGGGGCGGCTTAAGCCGCGAAGCCATAGTTGCCTGCAAGCTCCGCCTCGCCACCCTCACAACCAATCACTGATCGCTTCACGCCGATAAACTTCGACAAATGCCGGCCGCGCCTTCATCCGCGCCGCGTGCGCAGCCAGCACCGGCCAGTTGTCGGTAGGCCGCGGCATGTTGCGGCTCCAGCGCATCAGCATCGTCAACATGAAATCGACGACGCTCAGCTGATCGCCCAGAACATAGGGGCCATGCGCACCCAGATGATCAGCCATCTGCTGCCAGGCTGCCTCCAACTGCAGCCGGGCCCGCTGCTTCACTTCCTCCGCATGCAACTCACCAGCCGGCTCCTGCGGATAAAACCAAGCGCGATACGCAGGCATCAAGGTGTACACGCAGAAACACATCCAGCGGTAGTAGTCACCGCGCGCGGTCGTGCCAGGCGCTGGCGCCAGCCCTGCCTGCGGGTGCAGATCGGCCAACTGCATGGCAATGGCAGCGGACTCGGTCAGCACCTGCCCATCCATGATCAGCGCAGGCACGCGGCCGGCAGGATTGATCGCCAGAAACTCCGCTGACTTCTGCTCGCCGCGTTCAAAGTCCAGTTGGCGCAACTCATGTTCAATGCCGAGCTCAAGCAAGAGCCAATGCACCACCAATGAAGCAGTGCTTTGCGATCCGTACAGAACAACTGACATGCGCTGGGTTCCCGGCTGGAGAAAACGCATTCTAACCAAGCCTGGCCTGACCCTTGTGGGAGCGGCGTAAGCCGCGAAGCTGATGATTTGATGACTTCCCGGGAAAGCCTCTGCCGAGCATGGCTCGGCACTACAGGCTCGTCGCAGCTATCGGCTGGTTCAGTTGCAGCTGTTCATGCAGCCGTTCAAACGCTCGCCACACACCGACGCGGCTGACCTGTTCTGGCAGAACGCCTGTGAAGTCTGGCAGGCACCGCGCAGCTCCGGATTGGTGATCTTGTCGCACTGGTTGTTGCGGTTCGCTTCACCGCAGTCGCCGTAGCTGCGCGGGTTGGCATTGCAGCGCTGATAGGCGTTCTGGCAATACGTCACGCAGGCTGCGGGATCATTGCGCGGCGCGCCATCCCAACCGCCTCCGCTTGCGCAAGCGGCGAGCAACAACACCATCGGAACAAGCATCCATTTGAACCTGCACATCGGACAATCCCTGGAAACGACGACGGCCCGAGCATAGCCCGGGCCGTCATTGCATCACCAGTGACAGCGTTCGATTACTCGACGATCACTGGAATCTTGCCGATGCGTGCCTGCCATTCGCGCGGACCAGTCTTGTGCACCGACTCGCCGGTGGAGTCGACCGCCACGGTCACCGGCATGTCCTGCACGGTGAATTCGTAGATGGCTTCCATGCCCAGATCAGCAAAGCCAACGACCTTGGAGGCCTTGATCGCCTTGGACACCAGATAGGCCGAGCCACCGACCGCCATCAGGTAGGCCGACTTGTTGTCGCGGATCGCCTCGATCGCGGCCGGGCCGCGCTCAGCCTTGCCGACCATGCCCAGCAGGCCGGTCTGTTCCAGGATCTGGCGGGTGAACTTGTCCATTCGGGTCGCGGTGGTCGGACCGGCCGGGCCCACCACTTCGTCACGCACCGGATCGACCGGGCCGACGTAATAGATGAAGCGGCCCTTCAGGTCCACCGGCAGCTGCTCACCCTTGTTGAGCATCTCGACCATGCGCTTGTGCGCGGCGTCGCGGCCGGTCAGCAGCTTGCCGTTGAGCAGCAGGGTCTGGCCCGGCTTCCACGCGGCCACTTCTTCCGGCGTGATGTTGTCCAGGTCGACGCGGGTGCCCTTGGACGCGTCGTAGGTCAGCTTGGGCCAATCTTCCAGCGACGGCGGGTCCAGCATCACCGGGCCACTGCCATCCAGGGTGAAGTGCGCGTGGCGGGTAGCGGCGCAGTTCGGGATCATCGCGATCGGCAGGTTGGCGGCGTGGGTCGGGAAATCCTTGACCTTGATGTCGAGCACCGTGGTCAGGCCACCCAGGCCCTGCGCGCCGATGCCCAGTGCATTGACCTTCTCGTACAGCTCCAGGCGCAGCTCTTCTGCACGGTTGGAGGCACCACGGGCCTGCAGATCGGTGATGTCGATTGGCTCCATCAGCGATTCCTTGGCCAGCAGCATCGCCTTTTCGGCGGTGCCGCCGATGCCGATACCGAGCATGCCCGGCGGGCACCAGCCAGCGCCCATGGTCGGCACGGTCTTGAGCACCCAGTCAACGATGGAATCGGACGGATTGAGCATTGCGAACTTGCTCTTGGCCTCCGAGCCGCCACCCTTGGCGGCGACGATCACATCGACCGTATTGCCCGGCACGACCTTGACGTTGACCACGCCCGGCGTGTTGTCCTTGGTGTTGGTGCGCTTGCCGGCCGGGTCAGCCAACACCGAGGCGCGCAGCTTGTTGTCCGGGTAGGCATAGGCGCGGCGGATGCCCTCGTTGGCCATGTCCTCGACACCCATGGTGGCGTCGTCCCAGCGCACGTTCATGCCGATTTCCAGGAACACGGTGACGATGCCGGTGTCCTGGCAGATCGGCCGATGGCCTTCGGCGCACATGCGCGAGTTGATCAGGATCTGGGCAATGGCCTCTTTGGCCGCCGGCGACTCTTCGCGCTCATAGGCAGCGGAGAGGTTCTTGATGTAGTCGACCGGGTGGTAGTACGAGATGTACTGCAGTGCGTCGGCGACGGACTGGATGAGGTCTTCCTGCTTGATCGATGTCACGGCTAGCTCGCTTGCTGAAGGCTGGCGGGGGTTCAGCCCACCATTTTACGCCTTGCCGCGGCGTAGTGCTGCCCGACCTTGGGCGTGGGAGAGGCGTCAGCAGCGAAACCGGTGAACGGACAGA
Organism: Stenotrophomonas sp. STEN022; assembly: GCF_056760155.1. Taxonomy (NCBI): domain Bacteria; kingdom Pseudomonadati; phylum Pseudomonadota; class Gammaproteobacteria; order Lysobacterales; family Lysobacteraceae; genus Stenotrophomonas; species Stenotrophomonas sp. STEN022. Next base: position 35,396 of record NZ_JBRREG010000018.1, on the reverse strand, counting down.
TCTTCAGCTTCGCGGCTGACACCGCTCCCACAACCTCAACCGCAGCCAGGCTTTGGTTCAGGCAAAGTGGCACTGTCACGCCAGCCCGCCCCGCGCCGTCCTGCCTTCATGAACCCCGAATCCATCTTCCAGACCCACCGCCCGCGCCTGCTGGCACTGGCCTACCGCATGCTGGGCAGCCGCGCGGATGCCGAGGACGTGTTGCAGGACGCCTGGCTGCGCTGGGCGGGCAGCGAAACCGCCGACATCCGCGACGCCGAGGCCTGGCTGATCACCGCGACCACGCGACTCAGCCTGGACCGCCTGCGCGCGGCCAAGCGTGAGCGCCAGCACTACCCCGGCCCGTGGCTGCCGGAACCATTGCAGGTCGAACTGTCGCCCGACACCGCAACCGATCCTGCACAGGTCCATGCCGTCGCCAACGAAGTCTCCGTCGCCTTCCTGACCCTGCTGGAGCAACTGAGCCCAGACGAGCGCGCCGCTTTCCTGCTGAAAGAGGCCTTCGACCACAACTACCGCCAGATCGGCAGCCTGCTAGGCCACAGCGAGGCCAATTGCCGGCAACTGGTGCGCCGGGCAAAGCAGCGCCTGCAGGCCGGTGCACCACGCTTCCAGCCGCCGCCGGCACAGCATAGGCAGCTGCTGCAGCGCTTCATGGAAGCGGCCCAGCGCGGCGACAGCCCCGCCATCCAGGCCCTGCTGCATGCCAATGCCGCCCAGTTCTCCGACGGTGGCGGCATCGTCACCGCTGCCATCCGCCCACTGCGGGGCGCCGAGCGCATCGGCCGTCTGTACTGGGCCATCGCCCGCCGCGGTGCTGCCCTGCCCGCCCAACTTGGCTACGTCAACGGCGAACCGGCAATCCTGCGCTTCGCCGAAGGCAGGCTGGCCTCATTCACCACCATCGAAGTGGTGGATGGGCGCATCGCTGCCCTCTACAGCGTGCTCAATCCAGAAAAGTTGCCCCCACTTGTCACGCACGAAGCCGCTGCTGCGTCCTTGTAACGAAAGACGGCCATCGTGGCTGTCTGGAGAAACCTGATGTCCGCTACCACCTTCCCCCGCGCGCCCTACACCCGTCTCGCCGCCGATGCCTTCAAGGGCCTGTTGGCCACCAGCAAGGCCGTGCATGACAGTTCCATCGAGCACGAGCTGCAGGAGCTGGTGTTCCTGCGCGTATCGCAGATCAACGGCTGCGGCTACTGCATGGACATGCATGCCACCGCCCTGCGCAAGTCCGGCATCGAACCGCGCAAGCTCGACACGCTGCCGGCCTGGCACGAGAGCCGCTTCTTCGATGAGCGCGAGCGCGCCGCGCTGGGCTGGGCCGAGGCGATGACGCGGCTGCCGGATGGCGCGCCCTCGCAGGCCGCCTTCGATGCGTTGAGGCCGCATTTCGACGACAAGGGCATCAGCGACCTGAGCATGGCCGTGGCGGTGATCAACGCCTGGAATCGACTCGGCGCCAGCTTGCTACCGCCGCTGCCCTGATCGATAGAGGAACCCAAAGCCATCAATCCAGCCCGGACTGATGGCCGCAGCCGGCGCCACACCGCACAATATGCCGCATGGGAACCCTCGTACTGATCCTCGACCTCATCGGCACCTTCGTCTTCGCCCTGTCCGGGGCAACGATGGGCGTGCGCCGGCGACTGGATATCTTCGGCGTGCTGGTGCTGTCGTTCGCGGCGGCACTGGCCGGCGGCATCACCCGCGACCTGCTGATCGGCGCTACCCCGGTGGCGGCGATCAGCGATTGGCGCTACCCGGCTATCACCCTGGCTGCAGGCATCGTCACCTTCTTCTGGGCGCCCTTGATCGAGCGCATGCAGTACCCAGTACGCATGTTCGATGCGATGGGTCTGGCGCTGTTTGCCGTAGCCGGTACGCAGAAGGCATTGGCATATGGCATCGATCCGCCGATGGCGGCTGCCCTGGGCATGTTGACCGGCATTGGCGGCGGCATTGCCCGTGATGTGCTGCTGGCACAGGTGCCGCTGGTTTTGCAGGCCGAGTTGTATGCGGTTGCGGCCCTGGCCGGTGCTGCCGTGGTCGCCGTCGGTTATTGGCTGGGCTTGCCACCGTTGCCGTGTGCCCTGGTTGGTGCAGGACTGTGTTTTGGCCTGCGGATGATGGCGATGCATTTTGGCTGGCATCTGCCGGTGGCGTTGCAGTCATCGGAGCCACCGCCGCCGGAAGGGCCGCGGAAGTGATCTAGGGGATGCAGGCGCGTGGCTATTGTTTTTTTGCTCTCCCCGCTTTGATGGCGTCCTTCCCGCGAAGGCAGGAATGACGGCACGAGGACAGAGATTAGGGGCAGAGCCAAAGCCAAATCTAAAGCACCCCTCCCCAACCCACCCCTTGCCTGCGGCAAAGGGTGGGAGTGAAACGCCGGCCGTACCCTTGGCTCCAGCAAAGCCAGGAAGCGAAGCCGAGGTAACGTCAAACTCACACCTGATCCGCCATGGTGGAAGTCCCACATCCAGAGGACCCAACCATGGCCGCAGAACGCTCCGACACCCTGATCGGCGATGAAGTCGTCCACACCCTTGGCCAGCAGGCGCAAACCTCGCAGGTACTTGCCCAGGTCAGGGATGGCCAGGTGACCTTGTCCGGCGACGTTCCCAGCACCGAAGTCAAGCACAAGGTTGAAGCAGTCATCGCCGCCATCGAAGGCGTGCGCAACGTGGTCAGCCATCTCAATGTCGACAACGGCAAGCGATCGTTCGGTAGTGCAGGCGAGGCTGTCCGTGACAATCCAGACGGTCGCGACGACGCGCAGATGGGCGATATCGACCTGGGCAAGGACGGTTGAGCACCTTGAGGCAGCGGGCTCAACACGTTTGCAGGTAACCTGAACCCGCATCTCGCTGCTTGAGTCCATCATGCCCCACCCCGAGCCCGCTCCCGTCAAGAAACCCAGCTTCCGCGAGCGCGTCGATGCGATGCGCAACCTGCCGCCTTTCCTGCGGCAGGTGTGGCAGACCAGCCGCTGGCTGACACTCGCCAGCCTCGGCCTGCGCCTGGTCCGTGCATTGATGCCGGTGGCAATGCTGTACGTGGGCAAGCTGATCATTGATGAAGCGGTACGCCTGGCTGGTGCTGGTCCGATGCCACCGCTGGCAGAGGCGTTCTCCAGCGGCCATCTCAATACCCTGCTTGAGCTGCTGTTGCTGGAGTTGGCCATCGCGATCGGTTCGGACCTGCTTGGCCGACTGATCAACTACGCCGATTCGCTGCTGTCCGAGCTGTTCACCAACGCCACCAGCGTGCGGCTGATGGAGCACGCCGCCGAGCTCGATCTGGAAGATTTCGAAGACCCCGACCTGCAGGACAAGCTGGACCGTGCCCGCCGCCAGACCATGGGCCGCATGAGCCTGATGAGCCAGCTGTTCGGCCAGGTGCAGGACACCATCACCGTCGTCAGTTTTGCCGCCGGCCTGATCGTCTACGCACCATGGCTGATCGTGCTGCTGGCGATTGCCCTGGTCCCGGCCTTCATTGGCGAGTCGCACTTCAACACGCTGGGCTATTCGCTCAACTTCAGCTGGACGCCCGAGCGCCGCCAGCTCGATTACCTGCGCCAGGTTGGTGCCAGCGTGGAAACGGCCAAGGAGGTGAAGATCTTCAACCTCAACCGTTTCCTGATTGATCGCTACAAGCTGCTGGCCGAGCGCTTCTACAAGGCCAACCGTGCGCTCGCACGCAAGCGCGCGATCTGGGGCACGCTGTTGGCTGCCCTGGGGACGCTGGGCTATTACGCCGCCTATGGCTATATCGCCTGGCGCACCATCCGCGGTGACTTCAGCATCGGCGACCTGACCTTCCTGTCCGGCAGCTTCCTGCGCCTGCGCCAGTTGCTGGAAGGCCTGCTCACCGGTTTCTCGCAGGTCGCCGGACAGGCGCTGTACCTGGATGACTTGTTCTCGTTCTATGCCATCGAACCGGAGATCCGTTCGCGTCCGGATGCGATCGCCATACCGCGACCGATCCGCGAAGGCTTTGTCTTCGACAACGTCGGTTTCCGCTACCCGGACGCCGAGCGCTGGGCGGTACGCAACCTCAGTTTCCATCTGCAGGCGGGTGAAGTGATTGCGTTGGTCGGCGAGAACGGCGCCGGCAAGACCACCCTGGTCAAGCTGCTGGCACGCCTTTACGACCCGGACGAAGGCCGCATCCTGCTCGATGGCCGCGACCTGCGCGACTACGACCTCGACGACCTGCGCGCCAACATGGGCGTGATCTTCCAGGACTTCGTGCGCTACCACCTGTCTGCTGGCGAGAACATCGGCGTTGGCTTGGTCGAAGCCATGAACGACAAGGAGCGTATCCGCAATGCGGCGCGACGCGCACTGGCCGATGAAGTGATCGACGCCCTGCCCGCTGGCTATGAGCAGCTGATCGGGCGCCGCTTCAAGACCGGCGTGGACTTGTCCGGCGGCCAATGGCAGAAGATCGCCATCGCCCGCGCCTATATGCGTGATGCGCAGGTGATGATCCTCGACGAGCCCACCGCAGCGCTGGATGCGCGGGCTGAGTTCGAGGTATTCCAGCGGTTCAAGGAGCTGTCGGACAACTGCACTGCTGTGTTGATCTCGCACCGTTTCTCATCGGTGCGCATGGCCGATCGCATCCTTGTGCTGGCCGACGGCCGTATCGAAGCCAGCGGCACCCACGAGGAGCTTATGGTTGAAGGTGGTCGTTACGCGGAGCTGTTCGAGCTGCAGGCAGCGGGCTACAGATAAGCCACATGTAGTGCGGAGCCATGCTCGGCAGTGGCGTTCCCGGCAAAAAGCCCCCCTCCCCAGCCCTCCCCTTGGCCTGTGGCCAAAGGGAGGGAGCGTAGTGCCGAGGCATGCTCGGCAGAGACACTACCGGTAGAGCCCCTGCCGAGCATGGCTTGGCACTACAACAGCCCAGTCAAATGAGATTCATTCCTATTTATGGGTTATCGGCTAGAATAGGCGGGTCTCCAATCTACGAATCACGGCATGTCTTCCGCTTTTGGCGCCGAAACGGTGCTTGAGGTCCGTCACTGGACGGACGCCTACTTCAGCTTCTCCACCACCCGCGACAGCGGCTTCCGCTTCGAGAATGGCCAGTTCGTGATGATCGGGCTGGAAAACGAAAACGAAGGCGCCCGCCCGGTGTTGCGTGCCTATTCCATCGCCAGCGCCAACTGGGAAGAGCAACTGCACTTCTTCAGCATCAAGGTGCAGGAAGGCGCACTGACCTCGCGTCTGCAACACCTCAAGCCCGGCGACAAGGTATTGGTCGGCAAGAAGCCCACGGGCACCCTGCTGATCAGCGATCTGCACCCCGGCAAGAACCTCTATCTGTTGGGCACAGGCACCGGCCTGGCGCCGTGGTTGAGCGTGGTCAAGGACCCGGAAACCTACGAGCGTTTCGACAAGGTGATCGTCTGCCACGGCGTGCGCTACGAGAAGGACCTGGCCTACCGCGAGTACTTCGAGCAGGAACTGCCGAACGACGAGATCCTCGGCGATATCGTCCGCGACAAGCTGCTGTACTACCCGGCGGTCACCCGCGAGCCCTTCCCCAACCAGGGCCGCCTGACCTCGCTGATGGAAAGTGGTCAGATGCAGGAAACACTCGGCCTGCCGCAGCTGGATCCGGCCAACGACCGCTTCATGATCTGCGGCAGCCCGCAGATGCTGGCCGACCTGCGCAACGTGCTGGACGCACGCGGCTTCGAGGTTTCCACGCGCATCGGCACCGCAGGCCACTACGTGTTCGAGCGCGCCTTCGTCGAGAAGTAAGGTGTGCAGGGTTCTTACCGACCATTGGTCGCTATGAACCCAGACAATGATGGCGTAGCGTAACGGCCGGATCACACTGATCCGGCCGTTTTCAGTTCAGGGGAAAGGATTCATGGTTTCAAGCAGTTCCCGCAGCAGCTTCATCGACAACCAGCGCAGCGTGCTGCTCGACGAGCTGGCGCAATGCCAGCAACGTACCGAGACCGCAAAGCAGGCGATGGGCGCTGCCTACCCCGCCGCATGCCAGGCAGCGCAGACGATGCGCCCAGCGTTCGAAGAGGGTCTGGCACAGGAGCGCCGCAATATCCGGCGGCAAGGCCGCAAAGGCAGCTGGGGCCCTGCGTTGACCTTGCGCGCCACCTTGGGCACTGGTGGTGTCCGCACTGTGGCCTGGTTGCTGCTTCTCGGCAGCTTGGTTTTGTATGGCCCGGTTCGGAACTTCTGCGGCCAGCTGTCGTACACGCTGCCCTTCCCGGCCAGCACGCTGTTCCTGTTGTTCGTCTACATTCCGCCTGGCCTGGTCCTCTATGCGCTGTTGGTCTGGCTGGGCCGCAACCGTATGTCAAAGCGCAATGCCGCCGCAGGGTTGGCATCGATCGATGCGTTGGGCAAACGCCAGCTGCAGCTGCACGCCTTCGGCAAGAAGCACGGCGATGGCCGCAGCCACCCCTATCCCGTCGTCCGCGCGCCCGCCCCCTCGGTGGAGAAGCTGGGCAACAGTTGGCAGCTCGGTGACAAGCACGACAACTCCAACGCGGTGATGGTTGGCATGAGCACTGATGTCGCCAACGACAAGGACCCCGACATCTTCATCCGCCTGCCGCTCAACGGCCACCCCGGCGGCCTTGTACGCGTCCGCGCCGAAGCGGATGAACACGCCGCGACGTGGACTCCATTGGCTGCCGAACTGGCACCCATGCTGGCACCACTGGCCCAGCCCATTCTTGACCTGCAGGCACTGAGCGCGCCGTATGAGCGCGAGTTGCAGCTGCAGCAGTCGCTGCTGACCCGGCTGGCCTCGCTGGACAAGCTGGAAGCCAACTGGAAGGACGTCGCCATCCCGGAACAGACCCTGGAGCAGGTGATCAAACTGGTGGACCGTTTTGCCGCCGGCACCCCGCCGCTGCCCAAGGGCATGCTGCTGTGGGGTCCTCCCGGCACGGGCAAAACCCTGATCGCACGCAAGCTGGCCGAACACGTGGACTGCAATTTCGTCGCAGTCACCATCGCCGATCTGAAGGGCGAGCACATCGGCCACACTGGTCCCAAGGTCAAGAAGATCTGGGAAGACGCACGCAGCAAGGGCCCAACCATTCTGTTCGTGGACGAATGCGAAAGCGCCTTCGCCCGCCGCGGCAGCCGCGACACCGACAATTTCGGCAACGAACTGGTGCAGACCTTCATCGCCGAATGGGATGGCTTCAACCAGGGCAGCGGCAATGTGCTGGTGATTGGCGCCACCAATCGCCAGGAGTTGATCGATGATGCGGTGCTGTCGCGCTTCACCGTTTCCATCGAATTGGCCTCGCCCAACGCCGAGGCGCGCGAGCGCATCCTGCTGGCCGAGTTCGACAAGGCCCAGCTGGCATTACCGGTGACCGAAGCGCTGGTGCGTGAAACCGCCGGCATGTCCGGACGCGACCTGTCCACCCTGATCACCAGCGTGATGGCTACCCACCCGGCTGGGCGTCCTGCGCAAAGCGACTTCAGTGCCGCCATCGCGCGCCTGCGCGGCAAGAGCTCCACCTCGGTGCAGACCTTGGGCTGGGACGATGTGATCGTGCCGGCCAGCACCCGTGCCGAGTTTGAAAGCCTGGGCAAGGAGCTGCTGCATGCCGAAGAACTGGCGCGGATGAACATCCCGGTGCCACGCGGCATCCTGTTGTACGGCCCGCCCGGCACCGGCAAGACCCAGATCGCACGCGTGCTGGCCGGCCAGTCCGGGCTGTCCTTCATCGCCGCCTCGTCGGCGGAAATCAAGGGCCAGTTCCTCGGCGACGGCGGCGCACGGGTCAAGCAGCTGTTCGAAAAAGCCCGTGCGCAGGCACCGTGCATCCTGTTCCTCGATGAGATCGACACCATTGCCCCACCCCGCGGCAGCGGCAATTCCGACAAGTTGAACGCCGAAATCGTCGCCCAGCTGCTGCAGGAACTGGACGGCATCAGCACCAAACAAGGCCAGGTATTCCTGCTTGCCGCCAGCAACCACCTCGAAGCCATCGACAGCGCCCTGCTGTCGCGGTTGGAGCGCAAGATCCAGATCGGCCTGCCCGACATCGACGCGCGCGCCGCCATCCTGCGCCTTCAGCTGGCTGGCAAGCCCCTGGATTTTGCCGTGGACGAGGTGCTTGGCACCTTGGCAGCCGCCACCGAAGGCAGCTCCGGCCGCGACCTGCAGTCACTGGTCACCGCCGCCACCCGCCGCGCCCTGCAACGCGCCATGGCCGAACACGGCGACCCTACCAAGGTGCAGCTGCAGCAGAAAGACCTGCTGGACGAAGCGGAGACCGATCCGGTCTAAGCAAGGTTGCCCGGCGCAGTCCAGCGCCGGGCACTCCCACACCCCGACTGAGCCCGCTACCGCCTTCGCCCCTCAGCAAATGTTGCGCGATGCGCAACATGCTGCAATCCAGCATGATCAAGTCATTCCGACACAAAGGGCTGCGCAAGCTCTATGAAACCGGAAGCACCGCTGGCATACAGGCCAGTCATGCGAATCGACTGCGCCTGCAGCTGGCGGCACTTGATACAGCACACACAATCGAGGACATGGATATCCCTGGATTTCGCCTGCACGCACTGAAGGGTGAGATGAAGGGACGCTGGTCGATTGCCGTCAGCGGCAACTGGCGTGTCACCTTTGAATTCAAGGATGGCAATCGCCACGTGCTGGACTACGAGGACTATCACTGATGAGCATGCACAACCCGCCGCATCCGGGCGCCTTCATTTCCGGCATCTATCTGGAGCCGAACAATGTCAGCGGCCGCGAATTGGCACAGGCACTTGGGGTTTCCGCCTCGACGTTGAGCCGGGTGTTGAACGGCAGCAGCCGGGTCAGCCCCGAAATGGCCTTGCGCCTATCTGTGGCCCTTGGACGCAGTCCGGAAAGCTGGCTCGCGATGCAGGACGCGCATGATCTCTGGGTCGCCCGCCAGCATGTCGATCTGAAGTCTGTAGGCCGCCTGCAGCTGGCTGCGGCTTGATTACGCAGCGCTCGCTTCAACCCAACGCAGCCCGGATATCCGCTTCCAGCGCCTCCGGGCGCGCGGTCGGCGCGTAGCGGGCAAGCACCTGCCCGTTGCGGCCGATCAGGAACTTGCTGAAGTTCCATTTGATCGCGGCGATGCCCAGCGCGCCGCGCTTCTGCCGCTGCAGCCATTGCCATAGCGGATCCGCGTCGGCACCGTTGACCTTGAGCTTGGCCGACAATGGGAAGCTGACACCGTAGTTGATGCTGCAGAAGTCCTGGATGGCGGCGGCATCGCCCGGCTCCTGGTGGCCGAACTGGTCGCAGGGGCAGCCCAGCACCACCAGCCCCTGCGGGCCCAGCGCCTGCCACAGCTGCTCCAGCCCTTCGTACTGTGGGGTGAAGCCGCACTTGGACGCGGTATTGACGATCAGCAGCGCCTTGCCGTCAAACGCAGCCAGCGGCAGCGGACGGCCATCCAGCGCGGTCAACTCGAAATCAAAGGCATTGGGCATGACAAGGCTCCTCACAGGACCGCCAGCGTACGCCATCACGGCGCCAACGGCATGCAAGATGTGGCCTTTCAGCGCAACCATGCCATTCGACACACCCATACAGGCGCGCCTGCAGGTACCCTGAAAGATCAGTCTTTTTTACCGGAGTTTCCGCCTTGAACACCCGTCTCGCCCTCGCCCTTGCCGCGACCCTGGGTCTTGCCCTGCCGGCTTACAGCCAGGCCGCAACCACTGCGACCACCCAGTCGGCCCAGCAGGCCAATCCGTTCTTCGCTGAAAGCCCACTGCCGCTGCACTACCCGCAGTTCGACAAGATCAAGGACGCCGATTTCGCGCCGGCTTTCGACGCTGGCATGGCCCAGCAGCTGCGGGAAGTGGAAGCGATCGCCAACAACCCGGCCGCCCCGACCTTTGAAAACACGCTGATTGCGCTGGAAAACAGCGGCGCCGTGCTGGACCGCGCCACCACCGTGTTCTTCGCGCTGATCGGCGCCGACACCAACGACGCGCGCAAGAAGCTGCAGGGCGACTACTCGGCCAAGTTCGCCGCCCACAGTGATGCCATCAACCTCAACGGCAAGCTGTTCGCTCGCATCGAGACCCTGTACAACAACCGCGCCAACCTGGGCCTGGACGCTGAAAGCCTGCGTCTGGTCGAGAAGTACCGCGACAACTTCGTCCGCGCCGGTGCCAAGTTGGGCGACGCCGACAAGGCCAAGCTCAAGGCGATGAACGCCGAGCTGGCCAACCTGGGCACCAAGTTCAGCCAGAACGTGCTGGCCGAGGTCAACGCCTCCTTCATCGTGGTTGATGACGTCAAGCAACTGGACGGCCTGTCGGCCGAGCAGATCGCAGCCGCTGCCGAAGCCGCCAAGGCCCGCAAGCTGGACGGCAAGTACGTCATCGCCCTGCTCAACACCACCGGCCAGCCGCCGCTGACCAACCTGGCCAACCGCGAGCTGCGCCAGAATATCTACGAAGCCTCGGTCTCGCGTGGCAGCAAGGGTGGCGAGTACGACAACACCGCACTGGTGTCGCGCATCATGACCCTGCGCGCCGAGAAGGCCGCACTGATGGGCTTCCCGAACTTTGCCACGTATTCGCTGGGCAACCAGACCGCCAAGACCCCGGAAGCAGTCAACGCCATGCTCGGCCAGCTGGCCCCGGCCGCCGTCACCAACGCCAAGCGCGAAGCTGCCGACCTGCAGGCAATGATCGACAGCGAGCAGAAGGCAGCCGGCAAGCCGACGTTCGAGCTGCAGCCGTGGGACTGGGCCTTCTACAGTGAGAAGGTTCGCCAGGCCAAGTACAACTTCGACGAATCGCAGCTCAAGCCCTACTTCGAACTGAAGAACGTGCTGGAGAACGGCGTGTTCTTCGCCGCCGGCAAGGAATTCGGCCTGAGCTTCAAGCAGCGCACCGACCTGCCGGTTTACCACGACGACGTCACCGTCTATGACGTGTTCGACGCCGATGGCAGCCAGCTGGCGATCTTCATCTTCGATCCGTATGCACGCGAGTCCAAGCGTGGCGGTGCGTGGATGAATGCCTATGTGTCGCAGTCGGGCCTGACCGGCGACAAGCCGGTGGTCGCCAACCACCTCAACATCCCCAAGCCGCCGGCCGGCAAGCCGACCCTGCTGACCTGGGACGAAGTGACCACCACCTTCCACGAGTTCGGCCACGCACTGCACGGCATGTTCTCGGACGTGAAGTACCCGTACTTCGCCGGCACCGCGGTGCCGCGCGACTTCGTCGAGTTCCCCTCGCAGGTGAACGAGATGTGGTCCGACGAGCCGACCATCCTGGCCAACTACGCCAAGCACTACCAGAACGGCTCGGCGATGCCGCAGGCGCTGCTGGACAAGGTGATTGCCGCGTCCAAGTTCAACCAGGGCTTTGCCACCACCGAGTACCTGGGCGCCGCGATGCTGGACCAGAACTGGCACCAGATCGGTGTTGGCCAGATCCCGGCACCGAAGGACGTGATGAAGTTCGAGCATGATGCGCTGGTCAAGGACGGCATCTATTACGCGCCGGTCCCGCCGCGCTACAAGACCCCGTACTTCAGCCACATCATGGGCGGCTACTCGGCTGGCTACTACGCCTACATCTGGTCGGAAGTGCTGGATGCCAACACCCAGAAGTGGTTCCGCGAGAACGGCGGCCTGTCGCGCGCCAATGGCGACCACTTCCGCAAGACCCTGCTGTCCAAGGGCGGCAGCGTCGATGCGATGGAGCTGTTCCGCAACTTCGCCGGCCACGAGCCGCAGATCGAGCCGCTGCTTGAGAAGCGTGGTTTGACCACCGGTGCTTCTGCCAAGTAAGCAGTCGCTGGTTTTGATGGAAAGAAAACGCCCGGCTTTGCCGGGCGTTTTCTTGTGCTTCGTGCGGCAGATCAAAAGCCCCCTCATCCGCCCTCCGGGCACCTTCTCCCGCAGGCGGGAGAAGGGAGTGGTCCGACGCTGCGGGGCTCTGATGCATTGCTTGCGCGCATGCATGGCGCGGCGAACCTTCAGCTCAAGCAGCGCCAGCATTCCCTTCTCCCGCTCGCGGGAGAAGGTGCCCGGAGGGCGGATGAGGGAGCTTTTCGCTTCCAGCTTTGTGCTTCTGGCTCTGTCGGACTTCGCACAACCAAGGTCCCGTCCGCAAGCAAAGCAAACCCAACCCTACCGCCCACGCTCCACAATCACCGTAGCGGTCATGCCATTGGCCAACACAACGCCCTTCGCAAACGAACCGGCGTCCAGCTTGATCCGAACCGGAATCCGTTGCGCCAGCCGCACCCAGTTGTAGGTCGGGTTCACATTCGCCAGCAGATCACTGCCGGTCGGGCTATCCGCATCGGTGATGCCATGCGAAATGCTCTCGATATGCCCGTGCAGCTCCTGCCCGCTCATCAACTGCACGCGGGTGCCGTCGCCCACATGCAACTGCGCCAGCTTGGTCTCTTCGAAATAACCGTAGACCCAGAACGAATTGGTATCGATCACCGCCAACTTGGCCGCGCCGGCGGTAGCGTAATCACCCTGCCGTACTTCCAGGTTGGTCACATAACCATCCACCGGCGCCCGCACCTGGGTGCGCTCCAGGTTCAATTCGGCCGTATCCAACGCTGCTTGCGCCTGCTCCACCGCTGCCAGTGCCTGCTGCTGCGAGGCATTGGCCTGCTGCCGACTGGCCTGCGCCTGTGCCACCCCGGCGCGCGCTGCCTGCACAGCACTGAACGCATCGGTGCGCGCTTCTTCGGAAATCAAACTGCCGGTGATGCGTTGGCGTCGCTCGTACTGCTGTTGATAGCGGCTGGCATTGGCACTCTGCTGTGCAGCGCCGGCTGCCGCGACCTGGATGCTTGCACCAGCCGCACGTGCCGCTGCCTGTGCGGCGGCCAGGTTGCCGCGCGCCTGGTTCAAGGCGTTCTGGTAGCGCGCAGGATCGATCTGGTAGAGCACGTCGCCGCGCTTCACCAACTGGTTGTCACGCACCGCCACCGCGCTGACCGGGCCGGAGACGTCCGGGGCCACGCGTACCACTTCCGCGCGCAGGCGACCTTCCCGGGTCCACGGCGAGTACATGTAATGCCGCCACATCGCCATCGCGATCAAGGCAGCTATCGCCACCACCACGGCGGTGATGGAGAAACGAAGAATGGATTGGACTTTGGGGGTCATGGGGAATTCTCAGAACAGCAGCAGGCCGAAGCCACCAAACAGACAGATGAAGACCGCGGTGCGGAACAAGGCCGGGTGCCAGACGTTGCGGTACCAACCGCGACGGCCAGCCAGCGTGTCCAGCGCCCACAGCGCGATGCAGACCAGTACGAACAACAGCAGCAGGCCGGGAAACAGGGTTCCCGCGAATGCAATCTCAATGGGCATGGTGAGGTGCCTCCGGCTTGGAATCAGTGGGTGCGATGTAGGCGGCCATGACCGAGCTGTCATCCACCATCGCCAATCGCACCAGCCGCAGGTGCAGCAGCACCCGTGCTGCGACACCACCGTCAGCCGCCTGTGCACGCGCCAGCGCGATGGCCTCGGTCAGCACGGTGTCGGCACGCTGCCATGCCGTTGCATTCGGCAGGGCGAAGAAATCGGTCAAGGCCCGCACCACCGAATCCACGCACTGGTGCAGTTGCGTCGATGCCGGTTCACGCGCCACGTCCTGGCGCAGGTGGATCAGTGCGCGGCCGGTTTCGTTGACCGCCAAGGCCCAGGCGAGCTGCTGGCGGGACTCCTCGCTGCCCGCCGCCGTGTGGGTGACGATCTGGTGCAGCAGGTCGCTGTTGATGCTTTCGAAACGGTGCTGGAGCCCACGCAACGGCGCCTGCGCCGCCAAGCCCACCTGTGCGCGCAAGCCAGCCATCTGTCGCCGCCGCAACCATGCCGTGCCCACCAGCGGTGGCATCAACGCGAAGCTCAGTACCGCCGCACCCATCGCCATCATCTGTGAGGTGCCTTCGTTGAAGAAGCGCACCGGGTCGAAGGCGTGCACGCTGGTGATGGCCAGGACATTGACCAGGCCCATCGTATAGCCCAGCCCGAACACCGACAGCTTGGGGCGGCTGACCAGATAGGGGCCGACCACGAAGAACGGCAGCAACCCCGCAACCAGCAGGACGAAACCTTCCATCCGGGTCAGCACCATGTAGTCACAGACATAGGCTGCGAACACACCAAGCAGATAGCCCCAGGCGACTTTGCCGGTCATCCGCGCCGCATTTGGCATGGTGGCGAACAAGCCGGAGAAGATGGTTGCCAGCAACATAACGTTGACCGCCATCGCCCAGCCGCTGGCGGCCCACAGCGCGCCCAACAGCAGCATGGTGATGGCAGTGCGGGTGAACGCCACCGCGGCACCGAGGTAGTCATTGCCGCGGATGAACTGCGCACGTGCATCGTCTTCGGTCGGTGCGACCTGCAGCGTCAGCTGCCGGCGTGCATGCACGTAGTGTTCAAGCTCCTTGACGAAGCGCCGCAACAACTGCGCCCCCACATCGAAGTCCTCGATCTGGGTGACGCCGCCCAGGGCAGCGCGCAGCTGGCCTGAGCGCGCAGCAAGGCCTTTGCGTACGGCGTGGATCTGCTCTGCCAATTGCGCCGGCGATTGTTCACTGGCCTGCAGGGCAGCACCCAGTGGCAGGTACAAGGCCTGCAGCGCCTGGCCCGCAGCCGGGTCGGGCTGGCGCAGCAAGCGGTTGATCAGATGGTGCAGGGACTGGAACGTGGTCGACGCCGCCATGAAGCGCTGGTTGAAGCGCTGCAGGTGCGCGCTGCGCGCACGCGCTTCTCCGTCTTCGAAGATCACCGAGCTGCGCAGGTCCTCCAGCGTCACCGCATCGCGCACCACGCGCAGATGTGCCTGCTCCATGCGCTCGCGTGGCACCTCACCAAGCAGGGCACCACGCATGAAACCAAGGAAACTCTCGTACTGGTTGTTCACCGCCGTGCGCAAGGTGTCACGCAGGCGCACCGGGAAAATGGTATCGCTGATCACCGCGGTCACCAGCAGGCCCAACAGCACCTCGCTGATGCGCGCCACCGCCGAATCGAAGATCTGCCCGGGATGGGTGGAGATCACCGGCAAGGCAATGATGGCCGCGGTGTAACCGGCAAGCACGAAGGCATAGGACTTGAAGTTGCGATGCAGGGTAGCGCCGGCCACACAGCCAGCGATCCACAGCGCCATCAGCAGCAGGAAGGGTTCGCGTTGCTGTGGAAACAACGCCACGATCAGCAGCGCGGCCGCCGCACCAGCAAAGGTGCCGAGCACCCGGTAGAAGGCCTTGGCCAGCACCATGCCGCTCTGCCGGTGCATGACGATGACCGTGGTCATCATCGCCGTACCCGGCTGTGGCAGTTGCAGGCGCATGGCCAACCAACCGGTCAGGAAGAAGGCCACGGTCGTGCGCAGTACGAACAGCCAGGTGTCAGCCTCGCCCTTGAGGAAGCCGCGCATGCCGGCATGCCAGGGCGTCGTCGCCGACGCGCTTACCGATGATGGGATGGCAGACATGGCGTACTCAGATGGCCTCGATGCCATCAAGCATCTTTTTCAGCAGCCGTTCGAGCTGGTGCTGCTCACTCTCGTCCAGGCCCTGTACCTGCAGGACCAGCAGTTCGGCCATCTCCGGCAGCAGGCTCTGGATGCAGGCCAGGCCTTTGTCGGTCAGGTGCAGACCCAGTTTGCGCCGGTCATTGGTGTCCGGAATCCGCTCCAGCAGGCCCTTGTTGCAGAGCTGGTCGGTGAGCCGGGTGATGTTGGCGGACTTTTCGGTGGCGGCCTCGGCCAGTTCCGACGGGTTCAGCGGTCGGTCCGGCGTGCCGTACAGCATCATCAGGATGTTGTATTCGGCGTGACTGAGGTCGAAATCACGCAACACCGCGTTGGCGCGGTCATGGACGGTCTTGTAGATACCCTTGACCAGGCGCACCAGCACCGCCGGCTCACGTGGAAAGCCCGGCCAGCGAGCGCAGGTGGCATCAATCCGGGTCTCGGTCGCGTCGAAGCTGCTCATGGGCTATCCGGCTCATTCTGGGATGAGGCAGATAATACACATATGTAATATAAAGTTTTAAATCAATTTTGCGATGGCAGCGTTCCACATTCAGCGTGGCGCCAGATAACCCTCACGAACCCCCCGCGGCGACAACAGCAGCTGCCACAGCTGCGAGTGGCGGGTACGGAAGGTCGCCATCGACGCAGCCAGGTAGAAACGCCACATGCGCCGGAAGCGCTCGTCGTAGCGCGCGTCCAACTGCGCCCAGGCCGCTTCGACGTTGTCGCGCCAGGCCTGCAGCGTGCGGTCATAGTCGGTGCCGAAGTTATGCCAGTCCTCCAGCACGAACAGCCCTTCCATCGCATGGGTGATCTGCGCGGCCGATGGCAGCATGGAGTTGGGGAAGATGTACTTGGCGATCCACGGGTCGGTACGGTCGCGACTGACGTTGGTGCCGATGCTGTGCAGCAGGAACAGGCCCTGCTCGCCCAGGCAGCGCCGGGCGACCTCGAAGTAGCTGCGGTAGTTCTTGACCCCGACGTGCTCGAACATGCCCACCGAGAACACGGCGTCGAAGTGCTCGTCCAGCTCGCGGTAGTCCTGCAGGCGTATATCGATCGGCAGGCCGGCACACAGCTCACGGGCAAACACGGCCTGCTCCTGCGAGATGGTCACGCCCACCCCCTGCACGCCATAGCGCTCGGCTGCGAACTTGAGCGCCTCGCCCCAGCCACAACCAATATCCAGCACGCGCATGCCCGGCTGCAGGCCGAGCTTGCGACAGATCAGTTCGAGCTTGGCTTCCTGCGCGTCGTCCAGAGTGCTGGCATTGCGCCAGTATCCACAGCTGTAGACCAGCCGCTTGCCAAGCATGGCCCGGTACAGGTCGTTGCCCAGGTCGTAGTGCCGCTTGCCGACCTCGTAGCTGCCCTGCCCGCTCTGCAGGTTGAACAGCTTGGCTTTGAGCGCATCCCAGACTTCGCCGCTGCCGTGCACGCGCTCATCCAGTCGCGCATCCAGCAGATGGGTGAGCAGGCCATCCAGCGAATGCGCCTGCCACCATCCTTCCATGTAACTCTCGCCCAGACCGAGCGAGCCATCGGCCAGCACCCGCGCATAAAAGCGCGGGTCGAGGATGTCCAGGTCCTGCGGCCTATCACCACCAGGGGTGATATCGGCCTCCTGCAGCAGTGCTTCGACACGTCGTTGCAGCCCTGCATCCATCACTGACCTCCTGTGTTTCAGGGGTGCGCGAACAGCCCCTGGTAAGCCGCCGCCACATGCGGCAACAGCACCGCCGCCGGCACATCCACGGTCTGCGTGCCATCCGAGTACGGCCCCACCTGGTAGGGCGGGAACACGAAACGCAGTGCCGATATCTTGCCAGCCGCGTCCAGCACCGGCTGGAACTGACCGAAGTTGGTGGCGTCGGCGGTGGTGCCTTCGTCGATCATCTTGGACAGGTTGCGGACCTGGGCCTGCTGCTCTTCCGGCGACATATCCTCGCCCTGGGCGCGCACGGTGGCCTGCTCGAGCAGTTTGTCCTCGGTGAAGTCACTGATCGCCTGCCACCCCTTTGCCGTGGTGATCAGGTCTTCTGCCTTGAGCAACTGTTGCTGCTCGGGCAGCCATACGAAACGGGCTACCAGTGGCTGGCCGTGCGCGCCACCGGTGTAGCTGCTGCCGTCGGCGGAAACCGCTACAACCGCCGGCGATTCCACCAGCATGTCGAAGGCCAGTGACAATTCGTACGGAGCGGTGGGCTTGTCGTTGCCGAGCTCGGCAACCGACTTCAACAGATCGGCCTTGGCGTGGCCGGCATAATCGCTCAGCGCATTGGCCAGCCCCGGGTACTTGGCGGCTGCCGGCGGGTAGCTGATACCTATGACGTAGCTTGGGGTATTTTCAATCACATCGCGCAGATCAGCTGCCGCAGGAGCGACCGCAACCGGTGCCTGCACCGGTTCCGCGGCCGGTGCGGCCGGCGCACCTTGCCCATCCTGCTTGCAACCAGCCAATGCCAACAGCAGTACCGCTGCGGCAGACGATCCCCGTACCAACCTGTTCATGCCCTTTTATCCCTTGGAGGTGTGTGCGGCTGCCCGGTCGGGCTTGGCCATGCCCGCGAATTATCCCAGCAGGTCTGCATATTCGCCATGTCGTTGCATGAAAGCTGCGGCATAAGCGCAGGCCGGTATCACCTTCCAACCGGCGGCACGTGCATGCTCCAGCGCGAAACGGGTCAATGCTGCGGCAATGCCGCGACCGCCGATGGCTTCGGGCACCCCGGTATGGGTGATTACCATGACGCCGTCGTCCAGCTCGTAATCCAGTACCGCGCGCTGGCCATCGACCAGGGTCTGGAACCTGCTTGCGGCAGCGTCATGTTCGATGTCTGGGACTGGTGGTTTGCTCAAGGTCATGACTACTCCTGCGGAACGCGGTGGTTTTGGTGAACGCGACGTGATGACGCGTGCTGGCGGTCGGAAGCGCCACTTTGCGTCACTTTCCGACATCCGCGCCAGCAGCGCCACCGCCACCAAAGCATGGACTGCGTCTCAAAAGCTGGCACGGGATTTGCTGCATATACCCGCAAACAACAGCTGACAGCCGAGGTGTCCCGTGTTCGACAACGACCGCACGATGCAGATCCCGTCCAACGACCATGACTCCACCTTGCTGGAGGGCCTGTTCCAGCTAGCCGTCGCCGGCGACACCAGCGGCTGGGAATTCAAGAAGATCGACAGCGAAGTCTATTCGCGTCTGCTCGACAGCTACGCCGCCTGAGCAAGCCACCGGCGTTCACGCGTGCGGCGCGCCTAGGGCGCAGCTGCCATGAACGAAACGGGGCCGCGACGACACGATGCGCGCGGCCCCTGCCAAGAGGGGCGATACAGCCCCCAGTTCCCTCTCCGCTGATCAGAAGCGGAAAGTAGGATTCATCAGACTCTGCAGGAAGTGCTGCAGCAGCTCCGGCTCCATGATCAGCATGAACATCACACCGAACGCGGCACCGGCCAGGTGCGCGCTGTGATTGACGTTGTCCCCGCCCTTCTTGTCCATCCAGATGCTGTAGCCGACGTAGAACGCGGCATACAGAATGGCCGGCGCCGGGATGAACATCACCAGGATCAGCTTCCACGGCGCGATCAGGATGTAGGCAAACAGCACAGCCGACACCGCCCCTGAAGCACCCAGACTCAGATAGTTCGGATTCTTCTGGTTCTTCAAGTAGGTCGGCAGGATCGATACCACCAGCGCCGAGAGGTAGAACAGCGGATAGACCCACCACTGCCCGGTGGTACCAAGCATGATGACCTCGATCGAGCGGCCGAAGAAGTACAGGGTCACCATGTTGAACAACAGGTGCCCGAAGTCAGCATGGATGAACCCGTAGGTCACCAGCCGGTCGTACTGCTTGTGCTTGTCGATCGCCGGCGGCCATAGGATCAGCCGATCAGCCAGCTTGCGGTTGTTGAACGCCATCCACGACACCAGCGCGGTGATGGCGATCAGGATCAGGGTTATCGGTCCTTGCATGTTCAAACCGCCCGGTAGTTGTCGACGACTTTATACCGCCGCGCATACCAGCCGAAAGCCAATGCCGCCAACAGCGCAAACCCAGCGAAGAAGAACATCTGGAATGCCGTGACGCTCAAGCCGGTGGTGGCGATGCTGCCATTCACCGCATCGTTGCGCACCGCGAAATTGGCCAGCAGCACCCACAGGTTGCCGATGGTGGTGGTCAGGTTCCAGAAGCTCATCACCACGCCTTTCATCGACTGTGGCGCCTGGCTGTAGGCGAACTCAAGACCAGTGGCCGAAACCAGCACCTCGCCCAGGGTGAGCAGCGCATACGGCAGCACCTGCCAGACGATGGACATCGGTTCGCCGCCGTCCATGACTACCTGGATGCCGCCAATCGCGATCCAGGCCAGGCCGCTGAACGCGATACCCGCGGTCATCCGCCGCAATGCGGTCGGCTCCCACCCCATCCTCGCGAGCATCGGGTACAGCACAAGGTTGTTGAAGGGGATAAGGATCATCACCAGCGCCGGGTTCAAGGCCTGCATCTGCCCTGCCTGGAACCACGCCGGCTTGGTCATCTCCGCACCCTGGATGACCCAGGTGGACGCTTTCTGGTCGAACAACGAATGGAACGGTGTGACCAGGGCAAAGATCACCAGCACCCGCAGCACGCTGCGCACACCGTCGACGGCTGCGTCAGGGTGGACGCCACGGGCGCGATCCAGCTGCAACCATGCACCGCCGCCAATGAAGGCGATCACTACCACCAGCGCGATGCAGGCGGCGATCACGAAGCCCAGCACCGGGGTCATGGCCAGCGAGACCACCGCAGCCACCAGGCCCAGCCCGGCCAGCAGCAGGCCCGGCCGGCCCTTGCCTGCCTTGTGCGCGAACAGCGCGGTGCGGATGACTTTGCTGAAGGAGTGCGGGTCATCGGCCATGTCCGGCTTGATCAGCACGTACTTCTTGCGGCCCAGCCAGAACACGAACGTGGCAATGAACATCAGCAGGCCGGGAATACCGAACGCCACCGACGGGCCGTAGCTGGCCAACAACAGCGGCATCGTGAGCGATGCGAACAACGAGCCGAAGTTGATGATCCAGTAGAAGGCATCGAAAACCTTCTTGGCCAGATGCTTGTTGCTCTGGTCGAACTGGTCACCGACAAAGGAAGCGACCAACGGCTTGATGCCACCAGCGCCAAAGGCGATGAGGCCAAGGCCGGCGAAGAAGCCCATGCGGTTGTCTTCAAACACCGCCAGGAAGGCATGCCCCAGGCAGTAGACCAGACTGAAACACAGAATGGTGTTGTACTTGCCGAAGAAGCGATCGGCGACCCAGCCGCCCAGCAGCGGGAAGAAATACACACCGATCATGAAGGTGTGCATCAGATCCTTGGCCGCCAATGCCCGCTCACCCGAATCGAGGATGTGCTGCAGCAGGGTCGAGGTGATCAGGAACTGCACCAGGATGTTGCGCATCCCGTAGAAGCTGAACCGCTCGCAACCCTCGTTGCCGATGATGTAGGGAATCTGGCGGGGCATCCGCCCCTTGGGCGCGGGTGAAGCTGCTACGTGGCTGGTCGTCATCTGCGGGCGATCCGAAAATACAAAGGTTGCAAGCGTAACGCATCAGGCCGCCCGCCAGACCGGTTCGGACCAGCAAAACAACTACCGCCCATACCGGCAAAACCTTTGCTCACACGCCTGCACGCCCCTTCGACGCAGTTAGCATTAGGATGACAATCCCTCATTTCGAGGCGTTGCAATGCTGCGCTGGGGTTGTTTTGGACTGTTGGTCCTGTCATTTGGCGTCTTGGCCGAGCCGGTGTTGCCGGTCATCAAGGTAGCCAACCTGCGTCTCCCCGACAGTGGTGAGATCTGGAGCAGCCAGCGCGAGCGGATCGCCGCGCTGATGCAGGATCTGCGACCGGACGTGATCGTGGTACAGGACGTACGCCAACTGGCCAACACCCCCAACCCCGCCTGCTGGCTGGGTACCCGCCTCAAATACAGCTGCGACTTCATCAGTCCCGACCGCCCCAGCCAACCGGTGCGGCGTGGCAATGCGGTGCTGACCCGCCTGCAGGCACAGCGGGACGGCATCACCCTTCTGCACGGTGACGACGCCCCCACCGCAGCCGGCATGCAGCGCCTGCAGTTGCAGCAGGCGCAGCTGAACATCTACGCCGCCAGCATGTGCCCCAGCGACAACAGCTCGGTCGCGCGCGGCCACCAGGCTGCTGACCTGCGCTCATGGATGGACGCCACCGCTGATGGCCTGCCGTCGCTGATCATCGGTGACTTTGCCGCGCCCACCGAGGAATTGGTGCGACAGCTGCCGGGCTATCAGCCAGCGCGCAGGAACCCCTCCACCCGTCACGGCGAAGCCCGCCTGTCTGCCGACACCCAGCATGGTATGGACGTGCTGTACCAGGTCCGTAGCTTTGCCGATATCACCCAGCAGGCAATCCAGCTACCGGCCAGCGATGCGCAGCCAGCAACCGAGCCACTGGGAATGATGGCGACGCTGCGGATTACCCGGATTCCCGCCAGCGTTGATGCTGAGCAGCCCTGAGGCGGCCGGTCGCTGTGGGAACGGCACGCTGCGGCCGAACACCCCCGAAACAACAAAGGCCGGGCAATGCCCGGCCTCTGCGGCAACGGCGACCACTGGGGCCACCGCTTCATGTCACTGCACTCAGGCAATGGCTTCCTGGTAGCGACGCTCGACTTCCTTCCAGTTGATCAGGCTGTAGAAGGTTTCGATGAACTCGGCGCGACGGTTCTGGAACTTCAGGTAGTAGGCGTGCTCCCACACGTCGATGGTCAGCACCGGGGTGCGGCCTTCCATCAGCGGGCTTTCCTGGTTGGAGCTCTTCTCCACCAACAGCTTCTTGTCGGCGGTGACGCTCAGCCATGCCCAGCCGGAACCGAACTGGGTCAGCGCGGCCTTGGTGAAGGCTTCCTTGAACTTGTCGAAGCCACCCAGCTGCTCGTCGATGGCCTTGGCCAGCGCGCCGCCCGGGGTGCCACCGGCGTTCGGGGCGATCACGTCCCAGAACAGCGAATGGTTGCCATGGCCGCCGCCCTGGTTGCGCACGCCCTGCTGCAGGTTCTCCGGCAGGGTCTTGACCTTGCGCAGCAGCTCATCGATCGGCAGGTCGGCGTATTCGGTGCCTTCGACCAGTGCATTGAGGTTGTTGACGTAGGTCTGGTGGTGCTTGGAGTAGTGGATCTCGACCGTGGCCGCATCCATGTACGGTTCCAGCGCGTCGTAAGCGTAAGGCAGCTTGGGCAGGGTATAGGCCATCACAAATCTCCTTGGGTATATGCCTGGGGTCTGTGCCCGGAGAACCCGGGCGATGCAGATACAGCAGTGAATGGTAGGCAGGAACGTCCAACTTACCAAGACCGATGTAAAGGAAACTTTGTCCCGCAATCGGAATCGACGCGATTTCAGGGCTGTGCGTCGTCATTGTTATCGGCCTGTGAACCAAGCTGCAGGCATCACGCATGAATCGCCCGTTCAACAAAATCCAGCTGACGGCGTGATAATCATTCTCCTTTCTTCGATTGATCGCCTGCCCTGATGCGCAAGCCCTACCTTCTCGTCATAGCCGTAGTCCTGCTGGTTGCCGGCCTGTGGGGTATGCGCGTTGCGCAGCAACCACCGCCACCGCAGTTCGCACCCTCATTGGGTGCGGACCTTGGCGCCGGAAGCGATCCGCAAACCGCGACAGAAGCGCAATCCCGCGCGGCGACAGCACGCGATCCGCTACCGGCCTTCCTGCCGCCCGAGGCACGCGAGACCATCGCCCTGATCCAGCGCGGCGGGCCCTACCCGCATCGCCAGGACGGCAGCACCTTCGGCAACCGCGAGCGCCAGCTGCCGCAGCGCCCGCGCGGCTATTACCGCGAATACACCGTGGATACACCCGGGCTGAGCCATCGTGGCGCCAAGCGCATCGTCACCGGCGGCGATCCGCCGGAGGCCTGGTATTACACCGACGACCATTACGAGAGCTTCCGCAGCTTCGAAGTCCCCGCCAGGAGTACGCCATGAGTGACAGCGGTTTCGATATGGGCCTGGAAGATGTCAGCCAGGCCGGCGTCTACGGTGTCGGCGATGGCGACCTTGGTGGTTTGGCGGCGGTCGCACGCGATGCAGGGCTGCGCGTGTGCAGAATCGACCTGGAAGGTTGCGCCGACAAGCGCACCTTGCTGATGCGACTCGGTACCCAGCTCGACTTCCCCGCCGGTTGGAGCCGCAACTGGGATGCGCTGTCCGATGGCCTGCGTGACCTGTCCTGGCTGCCAGCCAATGGCTATGCCTTGCTGTTCAGCGATGCCAACGACCTGCGCCAGGGCAGCCCGGCGGATTTCGATACCTTGCTGGATGTGCTATCCGAAGCCTCGGCCAGTTGGGCCGAGGACAAGGTGGCGTTCTGGGCCTTTCTGGAGCTGCCGGGTGGCGGCGAGGAGGCAGCTGGCGACGAAGAGGAGTGATCCTCAGCGGGCGGCCTGCAGCCAGCGCGCCAGGCCGTCCAGCTGTTGCGCCTGGACCTTGTCCACCACCGGTGCCAGAACACGGAGATCATCAGGGCTGTAGCCACCAGCGCGGTAGCGCCATGTCACCCTGGTAGCTGCGCCTTCTGCCTGCAGCGTCCACTCGGCAACGCCATGCAGGCCCATGCCCTGCATCGGCCCAAGCGCGCCGGTCATGCGCAGGGTTTTCTCCGGATCGACGAACACCACCTGCAGGTGCTGCGCCTGTTGCGCGTCTGCAATCTCACAGAAGCAGCCACCGGCGCGGGCATCGATGGACAGCCTTGCGGCCTTGCCCCACCAGCTATGGTCTTTTGGCCACCAATGGTCGATATCGGCTGTCATCGCCTGCCAGACGCGCGCGGGTGATGCAGCAATCAGGACACTATTCTCGACGGTGAAGCCTGCAGGCGTGGCGTCTTTGACTTCGGCGTACGCGGGCAAGGCGAAGGCTGTTGCGAGCAGCAGGAGCGTAGTGAGTCTGCGGGGCATGGCTGCTGCTCTTGTTGAATGGCATGAGCATGAGCGGTGCATGCTTGCGCAGCAAGTGCTGGGTTCATGGCGAAGAGCCCCCTCCCCTGGACCTTCGCGCCACAAGGGAGGTAGCGTAGTGCCGAGCCATGCTCGGCAGGGGCCTTCCCAGCAACCCATCAACGCTACAGCTGCAAGCCCAATAAACCAAAATCAAAAGCTCAAAGCACCCCTCCTCAACCCTCCCCTGCACCTGCGGTGCAAGGGAGGGAGCGAAGCGCAGAGCCCTCCCTTCGGCCGAGCACCTGAGCCCTCCCTTTCGCGCAGCGAAGGGGAGGGTTGGGAGGGGTGCTTTTGATCTTCGCCAAATACGCGACGGCACGGGTACAGCGAAAAGCCCCGTCCCCATCCTCCCCTGCGCCTTCGGCGCAAGGGAGGGAGCAGAGCGTCAGCCCAAGTCCGCCGAAACCGGCCCCTTCAACTCGATGGTGTTGCCATCAGGGTCCTTGAAGTAAAGCGACAGCCCATCCCCTTCAGCGCCGAAATTGACTTCGGCTGCTGCCAACGGCGTTGCGCCATGCAGGGACAGATGCGCAACCAATCCCGCCTCATCGAAAGGCTCAATGCGCAGGCACAGATGATCAACATTGCGCGCTTCCGCTCCCGGTCCGGCACCGCCGCGCGCACCCAACGCGCCATCCAGACTGACCAGATCGATCATCGACGCGCCAGCACGCAGATGCACCAAGCCAAGATGGTCGCGTCGTCGCACCACCTCGCAGCCGAGCACGGTTGAATAGAACGCAATGCTGCGCTCCAGGTCGCGGACCCGGAACACCACATGATCGATACGCTCAACCTCAAACGGTCTTCTCATCATCACCTCGCAGCATCCAAGGACACATCCTGCCGTCCTCGGCGAGGACGGCAGGTGAAGCAAGGCGCAGACCGTCAGAACCGGTTCAGGCGTCCAGTTCCTGCCAACGTGCGTAGGCGGCATCCAGCTCGGCCTGCACCTTGGTCAGCTGCTGCGTGTGTGCAGTGACTTCGTCGCTGCTGCGGGTGTAGAACGAGGGATCGTTCATTGCCGAGGTCAGGCCTTCCACGTCCAGTTCCAGCTTCTCGATCTTCGCCGGCAGCTGCTCCAGTTCGCGCGCGTCCTTGAAGCTCAGCTTGCGCTTGGGCGCGGCATCAGCAACCGGCGCGGCAGGTGCAGCAACAGGCGCCGCCGTCGCCGACGCCTTGGCCACCGCCATCGCAGTCTGGGTCGGTGCCGGGCGCTGGCGCAGCGAGTCGCTGTAGCCACCGATGTAATCACCCACCTTGCCTTCGCCTTCCAGCACCAGCGTTGAGGTCACCACGTTGTCGAGGAAGTCGCGGTCATGGCTTACCAGCAGCAAGGTGCCGGTGTAGTCAGCCAGCAGCTCTTCCAGCAGCTCCAGGGTTTCCACGTCCAGGTCGTTGGTCGGTTCGTCCATCACCAGCAGGTTGGACGGCTGCGCGAACAACTTGGCCAGCAGCAGGCGGTTGCGCTCACCGCCTGACAGGCGGGTGATCGGCGCGCGTGCGCGTTCCGGGGTGAACAGGAAGTCCTGAAGATAGGCATGCACGTGCTTGCGCTTGCCGTTGAGGTCGATGAAGTCCGCGCCTTCGGCCACGTTCTCGATCGCGCTCCAGTCCTCGCGCAAGGTGGCGCGGTACTGGTCGAAATAGGCGATCTGCAGGTTGGTGCCCTGGCGCACTTCGCCGCTGTCCGGCTGCAGTTCGCCCAGCAGCAGCTTCAGCAAGGTGGTCTTGCCGCTGCCGTTGGGGCCGATCAGGCCGATACGGTCACCGCGCAGGATGGTGGTTTCGAAGTCCTTGACCATCACCCGCTCGCCGAACGAGAAGGAGATGTTCTTGATGTCGATGACCTTCTTGCCAGAGTTCTCGGCACCGGCCGCTTCCAGCTTGACGTTGCCACCGAGCTCGCGGCGCTGGCTGCGCTCGTTGCGCATCGCCTTGAGCCGGCGCACACGGCCTTCGTCGCGGGTACGGCGAGCCTTGATGCCCTGCCGAATCCAGACTTCTTCCTGCGCCAGCAGCTTGTCGAAGCGGGCGTTTTCCTGCGCCTGCGCGTTGAGGCGCTCTTCGCGGCGACGCTCGTAGTTGTCCCAGTCGCCCGGCCAACTGGTCACCTGGCCACGGTCGATTTCGACGATGCGGGTAGCCAGGGCGCGCAGGAAGCGGCGGTCATGGGTGACGAACACCACGCAGCCGTTCCAGCCCTTGAGGAAGGTTTCCAGCCAATCGATGGCTTCGATGTCCAGGTGGTTGGTCGGCTCGTCGAGCAGCAGCACGTCCGGGCCAGCGACCAATGCACGCGCCAGCAGCACGCGGCGCTTCATGCCACCGGACAGACGGCCGAACTCGGCATCGCCATCCAGGTCGAGCTTGGTCAGGGTTTCCCCGACGCGCTGGTCCAGGCCCCAGCCATCGGCGGCATCGATCTTGGCCTGCACATTGCCCATGGCCTCGCCATCGAAGACCTCGGCGTGGCTCAGGCGGTGGAACTCGGCCAGCCAATGGCCGAGCTCGCCAAGACCATCGGCGACCACGTCGAACACGCTGCCGGCAGCGCCATGCGGTACTTCCTGCTCGAGCCGGGTGACGCGCACGCCCTGCTGCACGCGCACCTCGCCGTCATCGGGCTTGAGCTCGCCAGCCATCAGCTTCATGAGAGTGGATTTGCCGGCGCCGTTGCGGCCGATCAGGGCGATACGCTCGCCAGTCTCGATCGACAGTTCGGCTTTTTCCAGCAACAACGGGCCGCCGACGCTGTAGTCGACGTTCTGCAAGGTAATCAAAGGCATGGGCGTATTGTACGGGCTCCGGCGGCCGACCGCGCTCAATCGTCGCTAAACACATCCGCCGGCAGGCCCAGCAGCTGGCGCAGGCTGGCCGGAATGCGCTTGCCGGGATGCCGCACAACCCACAACTGACGCTGCAGTGGCGGCAAGGGCGTCGCCAGCACCTGCAGCTTGCCCAGCGTCACCAGGTCGGCCACCGCATGCCGCGACAGGCAGGCCAGGCCCAGCCCGGCCACCGCACCCTGCTTGATCGCCTCGGTGCCGCCCAGTTGCAGCACCTCGGCAAACCCATGCAGATGCGGCAACAAGGCCTGCTCGGCGGCCTCACGAGTGCCTGAACCCGGTTCGCGCAGCAGCCAGCGCGCCTGTCGCAGCATTGCCAGGTCGGCTCCGTTCCTGAACTGCGGGGCAAGCGGATGTCGTTCGCCGAACACCACCACCAGCTCGTCCTGCTGCCAGTGCGCCACTTCCAGGCCCGGTTCGTGGCTTGGTCCTTCGATCAAGCCGACATCCACTTCCAACCGCTGCACGGCGGTAGTGACCTCGCGGGTGTTGCCGATCACCAGTTCGACATGGGCGTGTGGATTGGAGGCCTGCAGGTCGGCGATACGCGTCGGCATCAGGTAGTTGCCGATGGTGGTGCTGGCGCCGACCTGCCAACGCACGGCGGCGCCAGTCTGACTGTCGGCACGGAACCGCCGCTCGATATCGGTCATCCCTGCAAGCAGGGCCCGCGCCTGTGGCAGCAGTGCCCGTCCGTGTCCATTGAGTACCAGTCGGCGGCCAATCCGGTCAAACAAGGCCAACCCGAGCAGGTTCTCCAGTTCGACCAGCGCAGCACTGACAGCCGATTGCGACAAGCCCAACAACTCGCCCGCTGCCGTCGTGGTACCGGCCTCGGCAATGCCGGAGAAGATCTGCAGCTGACGCAGGGAGAGATGCATAACCTATCTCTAAAATCGGTTGATTCAACCAATATTATCCGTTTTACAGGTAGTAACCGTAGGCGCAGCATGGGCTATCTTCTAATAACCCAACGTTATGAACACCTCGACCCAAGGGCTGACCTCGATGCCCCTCTCCCGCCTCCCCGGCCTGCTGCTGACGGCCGCCGTCGCCGGCCTGTCGATCTGGCTGGGCACCCTGCCATGGATGCAGAACCACGGCATCAGCGCGCTGACCCTGGCCATCGTCATCGGCATCGTGCTGGGCAACACGGTTTATCGCAGCCTGGCCACGCGCGCCGACGCTGGCGTTGGTTTCTCCAAGGCCACCCTGCTGCGCGCCGGCATCATTCTCTATGGCCTGCGCCTGACCCTGCAGGACATCGGCCAGGTTGGCATTGCCGGCGTGGCAATCGATGCGCTGGTGTTGTGCTCGACCTTCGGCCTAGCCTGGTGGCTGGGCACCAAGCTGCTGGGCATGGACCGCAATTCGGCCTTGCTGATCGGCGCCGGCAGTTCGATCTGTGGCGCCGCCGCGGTGATGGCGGCAGAACCGGTGATCAAGGGCCGCGCCGAACAGGTTGCCGTCGCCGTGGCCACGGTGGTGGTGTTCGGCACGATCGCGATGTTCCTGTACCCGCTGCTGTACCAGTGGGGCGTGTCGGCGGGCTGGATGCCATTGGATGAAACCGCATTCGGCGTATTTACCGGCTCTACCGTGCATGAAGTTGCGCAGGTGGTGGCTGCTGGCCGTGCGGTCAGTGAGCCTGCCGCCGATGCCGCAGTCATCACCAAGATGGTGCGGGTGATGATGCTGGCACCGTTCCTGGTTGGCCTGTCTGCATTGCTGGCCAGCGGCCAGAACAACGCCAATGGCGAGCGTTCAAAGATCACCATTCCCTGGTTTGCGTTTGGCTTCATCGCGATGGTTGGTTTCAACTCGTTGCAGCTGTTGCCTGCTGAAGTGGTCAAGGTGCTGGTCGACCTGGACACCGTGCTGCTGGCCATGGCGATGGCTGCGTTGGGCCTGACCACGCATGCTTCGGCACTGCGTCAGGCCGGTGCCAAGCCGATGCTGTTGGCTCTGCTGCTGTTCGTCTGGTTGTTGGCTGGCGGGATGCTGATCAATCTGGGGGTGCGGGCTGTGCTGGGCTGAAGTGTTATCGGGAAGGACCCTGCCGAGCATGGCTCGGCACTACAGGATTGGGGCGGCGACGGCTTTAGCCCCTCTCCCGTTCACGGGAGAGGGGCTGGGGTGAGGGCAGTTTTTCGCTGGTAAAGCACCTGCCGAGCATGGCTCGGCACTACATTTCGCAAACAAAAAGGCCTTCCCGGTCAGGGGAAGGCCTTTGTTCTTGCGGCTGCAGCCGGGTCGCCCTGAATCAGGCTTCCGGGCGCATGTACGGGAACAGCAGCACGTCGCGGATCGAGGCGCGGCCGGTCAGCATCATCACCAGACGGTCGATGCCGATGCCCAGGCCACCGGTCGGTGCCATGCCGTATTCCAGCGCACGGATGTAGTCGGCGTCGTAGTGCATGGCTTCGTCGTCACCACCGTCCTTGGCTTCGACCTGGGCCTGGAAACGTGCAGCCTGGTCTTCCGGGTCGTTCAACTCGGAGAAGCCATTGGCCAGTTCCTTGCCGTTGACGAACAGCTCGAAGCGGTCGGTGTAACCGGCGTCGTTATCGCTGGCGCGGGCCAGCGGCGAGACCTCGACCGGGTGGTCGGTGATGAAGGTCGGCTGGATCAAGGTGTGCTCGACTGTTGCCTCGAAGATCTCCAGCAGCAGCTTGCCCCAGCCGTAGCTCGGCTTGACGCGGATCTTCAGGCGTTCGCAATGGCGCAGCAGCGCATCACGATCGGTGCAGTCGGCAGCCGAGATCTCCGGGTTGTGGTGACGCACGGCTTCGTCCATGCGCCAGCGACGGAACGCCGGGGCCAGGTCGATCTGCGCGCCATCCCACTCCACAACCGTGGTGCCGAGCACGCTCTGCGCGACATCGCGGATCACCCCTTCGGTCAGGTCCATCACTTCGTTGTACGTGGCATAGGCCTCGTACAGCTCCATCATCGTGAATTCCGGGTTGTGGCGGGTGCTGACGCCCTCGTTGCGGAAGTTGCGGTTGATTTCGTAGACGCGCTCAAGGCCGCCAACCACCAGACGCTTCAGGTACAGCTCCGGCGCAACGCGCAGGTAGAGGTCCAGGTCCAGCGCATTGTGGTGGGTGGTGAACGGCTTGGCCGTGGCGCCGCCCGGGATGTAATGCATCATCGGCGTTTCGACTTCGAGGAAGTCGCGGTTGTCCAGCCATGCACGCATCGCGCGGATGATCTTGGAGCGCTTGATGAACACGTCACGCGATTCCGGGGTTACGATCAGGTCGACGTAACGCTGGCGATAGCGCTGCTCGACGTCGGCCAGACCATGCCACTTGTCCGGCAGCGGACGCAGCGACTTGGTCAACAGACGGATGCTGGTCGCCTTGACCGACAGCTCGCCGGTCTTGGTACGGGTCAGGCCGCCCTCGACGGCGATGATGTCGCCCACGTCCCAGCCCTTGAACGCGGCATAGATGTCGCCCAGCGCGGTAGCCTGCAGGAACAGCTGGATGCGGCCGCTCTCGTCCTGGATCTGGGCGAAGCTGGCCTTGCCCATGATGCGCTTGGCCATCAAGCGGCCAGCCATCTTCACCGTGCGGCCAGTGGCTTCCAGCGCTTCGCTGGTCCAGGTCTCTGCATCGGCGTACTCAGCCTGCAACGTGCCGGCGAAGTCTTCGCGGCGGAAGTCGTTCGGGTAAGCGATGCCCTGCCCGCGCAGCGCCGTGAGTTTCGCGCGGCGCTCGGCGATGAGGCTGTTCTCGTCGACGGGGAGCTGCTGCGTTTCAGGGGTCTGTTCGGTCATGGCTTTGATTTCTATTTGGGGGAGTTAACCAAGGTGCGGCCACCGCATGGTGAAACCGCACCGTACAACAAGGGAATGGCCCGCACAGGGCCATTCCGGATCACGCGTCGCTGCGTTTGGCGCCGGCTTCCAGGCCCGACTTGAGGCTGGCCTCGATGAATTCATCCAGGTCGCCGTCCAGCACCTTCTGCGTATCGGTGCGTTCAACGCCGGTGCGCAGGTCCTTGATACGGCTCTGGTCGAGCACGTAGTTGCGGATCTGGCTGCCCCAGCCGATGTCCGACTTGGTGGCTTCCAGCGCATCACGCTCGGTGTTGCGCTTCTGCACTTCCAGTTCGTACAGCTTGGCGGCCAGCATCTTCATCGCGGTGTCGCGGTTCTGGTGCTGGCTGCGGCCGGTCTGGCAGGCAACCACGGTATTGGTCGGGATGTGGGTGATACGCACCGCCGACTCGGTCTTGTTGACGTGCTGACCACCGGCGCCGGAGGAACGGTACACGTCAGTGCGCAGGTCGGCCGGGTTGATGTCGATCTCGATGTTGTCATCGACTTCCGGCGACACGAATACCGAGGTGAAGCTGGTGTGGCGGCGGTTGTCCGAGTCGAACGGCGACTTGCGCACCAGGCGGTGCACGCCGATCTCGGTCTTCAGCCAGCCGTAGGCGAACTCGCCTTCGACGCGGAAGGTAGCCGACTTGATGCCGGCGACGTCGCCACCGGACACTTCCATCAGCTCGGTCTTCCAGCCGCGCGATTCGCACCAACGCAGGTACATGCGCAGCATCATTTCCGCCCAGTCCTGGGCTTCGGTACCACCGGCACCGGCCTGGATGTCGACGAACGCGTTGCAGCTGTCCATCTCGCCGGAGAACATGCGCTGGAATTCGAGCTTCTCGATGTGCGCCTGGAACTTGTCCAGGTCGGCCACCACGGCCAGCGCCGTGTCCTCGTCCTGTTCGCTTTCGGCAAGCTCAAGCAGTTCGGTGGCTTCGGACAGGCCGTCCAGTACATCGGCAATGCCGGTGACGGTCTTGTCCAGCATCGAGCGTTCACGGCCCAGGGTCTGGGCGTACTCGGGGTTGTTCCAGATGTCCGGGTTTTCGAGTTCGCGGGTTACTTCTTCGAGGCGTTCTTTCTTGACGTCGTAGTCAAAGATACCCCCTGAGCGATAGCACGCGATCGGTGAGATCGGTGATTCGCTGGCGGATGGGATTGAGTTCGATCATGGTCGGTCTAGTGAGGCAGACAAGCTGTCAATTCTAGCATCCAGGCGGCTCCTGAATTGGGCCTTTGGGTCGTGAAAACGTTCTCGCTGAATAGACACAACTTAACGTTAGAATCGCTCCCTGACCCGCGAAGACGGGAAAAGGAGACATTTCTGACCATGAAGGACCTAAGCTTGAACGCCAGACCCGCCCGCCTGTTTGCAGCCATCACCTTGACCTTGGCACTTGCTGCCTGCCAGAAGCTGGGCGGCCTCGCCCCCACCGGCGGCGACAAGGCCTCGAACCTGACCGTTGGGGAAACGGTCTCTGGTGAAATCACCTCGTCCAGCACCCTGAACTACAACGACGGCAGTCGTCACCAGGGCTACAAGATCACCATGAAGAACGGCGAAGCCGTCTCTCTGGAACTGGGTGGCTCGCTCAGCGGTCAGCTGGCGGTGTTCGACGGCCAGAACATGATCGCCAATGCCTCCTCCTCGGGCATGAGCGAAGGCGACTCATCCAGCTCCGTCAATCTGGCCTTCCGCGCCCCCAAGGACGGCACCTACCTGGTCGCAGTCAACAGCGCCAGCGCCGACGCGTTTGGTCCGTTCAAGCTCAAGAGCGCCAAGGTTGTGCCGTATGACGGCAAGCCGCTGGGCGCCGAAAGCGAAATCACCGACTGGCTGATGGGTGACAAGCAGGAATACAAGCTCAAGGTCGACAAGGCAGGGCTGTATGCCATCACCCTGGAGTCCAGCGCATTCGACTCCTACCTGCGTCTGAACGGCCGCAACGTCGAGCTGGAAGACGATGACAACGGCGGCAACCTCAACGCCCGCATCCGCACCTACCTGGAGCCGGGCGAGTACACCGTCGCTGCCTCTTCGGTGAATGGCAACACCGGCTCGTTCAAGCTCAACGTCAAGCTGACCCCTACCGAAAATGGCCTGGTTACCCGTGACGGTACTGCGCTGACCGTAGGCCAGGCCGCACAGTCGATGATGGATTCGCGTGGCCGCCGCACTTTCGTGCTGAACCTTGATGCGCCCAAACACATCCAGTTCGACGCTATCGCTGACGGCTTTGACTCGGTGTTGCACATCACTGGCCCCGGCGTTGACGAAGAGAACGACGATGGCGGCAACGGCACCAACGCCCAGCTGACCCTGAACCTGCGCGCCGGCCGTTACATCGTTGCGGTCACCAGCCTGGGTAGCCAGCAGGGCGTGTTCGAGCTGGAAACCACCGACCTGGGTGGCGGCGCCGTCGCCCCCCCAACCAACAGCAACCCCCAGGCTGCCGTTGTAGAGGCCGCAGCCGCCGCAGCCCCCGCCGCCGCCGCCGGCCAGCCCAAATCCCCCCCCCCCCAACCGCCAGTTGGTGTGATGGGCCCACGGCCGCGCAGTCTGCCCCCGCAGGCAGCGTGGCCGTTCTTTACCTCCCCCTGCTTCCCACCTAAAGGAGTTCAAGTGAAGCGACTTGCAGCCGGACTGCTGTCCCTTGCCATTGCCGCCGCCGTGCACGCCCCCGCGTATGCCGCCGGCCCGGCCCGCCCCCTCGCCATCGATGGCGATGTCAACGGCGAAATCACTTCTTCAAGCCCGGTCAACTACAGCGACGGCACCCGCAGCCAGCTGTTCTCGTTGCAGATGGGCGCCGGCCAGGCGGTTTCGCTGAAGCTGGAAGGTGCGCTCAATGGTGCGCTGGCCGTGTTCAATCGTGATGTACTGGTCTCGCGCACCGACGCCGGCAGCGAAGGCAGCACCACGCTGAGCATGCGCGCCGACAAGGCCGGTCAGTACCTGGTCGCCGTCAGCGGTGCCGATGCGCGCGCCTTCGGCCCGTTCCAGCTCTCGGCCGAACCCATCGTCGCCTATGACGGCAAGCCGCTTACCGCAGGCCGCCGGGTCACCGATTGGCTGCGCAACGGCGACAAGACCTTCGTCCTGCAGGTCGACAAGCCGGGCCTGTACACCATCGACCTGGAGTCCACAGAGTTCGACGCACGCCTGGAATTGAGCGGCAACGGCCTCAACCTGGAAGATGACGACGGCGGCAGCAACCTCAACGCGCGCCTGGTCGCACCTCTGCAGCCGGGCCGCTACACGCTGACCGCTGGCGGTCTGGGCGAAGCTTCCGGTGCGTTCTACCTGGGCGTCGAGCAGTCGGATTTCCCCGAAGGTCTGGTATTCAACGACGGCACCAACCTGCCGCTCGAAGGCACCGTCAGCGGCTTCATCGGTGCCGACGACACCCGCAGCTTCGTACTGAACCTACCGGAACGTCGCCGCGTACAGCTCGATGCCAGCGGCAAGGATCTGGACACCATGCTCACGCTGCAGGGCGGCGACATCACCCTCAGCGACGATGATGGCGGCGGCGGAGTCAATTCGCGCATCAGCCAGGTGCTGGACGCAGGCGAGTACAACGTCTCGGTGCGTTCGGTGAACAGCCGTGGCGGTGTGTTCCAGCTGGCTACCGGCACGGCAGCCGCGCCCGATGGCCCGATCCGCCCCGAACTGAAGATCGGTCGCGAAGTACAGGGCCAGCTGCGTGCTGGCAACCGCGACATGTACACGCTGGAGATCCCGCGCAAGGGCAAGTACGTGATCAGCATGACCGCGGGCTCGTCCAGCCTGGATGGCATGATCACGCTGATGCGCAACGGCGAAGAAGTCGCCCAGCAGGACGACAGCGACTCCAGCCTCGATCCGAACCTTGAGATCGACCTGGAAGCCGGCCGCTACATCGTGTTCGCGCACAGCTTCGATCCGAACGCCACCGGCAGCTACCGCCTGCTGGCACGTCGCAAGTAAGCGAGCGGCACCGAAAGGCCGATGCCAGATCACCGGCATCGGCCAGGGCAAGGCCGTCGTAGGTCGAGGTGCCGCGGCCGATCTCATCCATCAGTACCAGCGAGTGCTCGGTGGCGTGGTGCAGGATGTAGCTGGTCTCGGCCATTTCC
>NZ_JBRREG010000017.1:0-55051 GCF_056760155.1 Stenotrophomonas sp. STEN022 | reverse complement strand
CCCCCCCCCCCCCCCCCCCCCCCCCCCCCCCCACCCTCCACCCCCCCCCCCCCCCCCTCCCGCCCCCCCCCCCCCCCCCCCCCCCCCCCCCGCCCCGCCCGCCCCCCCCCCCCCCCCCCCCCCCCCCCCCCCCCCCCCCCACTACATGGGAGCAGCCCTACACCGCAGACCGGCCCGCTTTCGCCGGCCGCTCCGATGCTGCATTGCCTTGCGGCAAGCGCTTAGTGCTGGTGACCACCGTCGCCGTGCACGTGGCCGTGCTGCACTTCTTCTTCGCTGGCTTCACGCACTTCAACGATTTCCACGTCGAAATGCAGGTCCTTGCCAGCCATCGGGTGGTTCAGGTCGACGTCAACCACGGTCATGCCGACCTTCTCGACGGTGACCGCACGCGGGCCGAAGTTGGTCTGCAGGATCACCTGGGTGCCCGGGATCAGCGGGGTCTTGCCGAAGTGCTTCTTCGGCACGCGCTGGGTCATGCCCTCGCGGCGCTCGCCGTAAGCATCGGCCGACGTCACGTCGACGCCGAAGCTTTCGCCGGCTTCCTTGTCCATCATCGCCGCTTCCAGGCCCGGGATGATGTTGCCGTGGCCGATCAGGATGGCCAACGGATCACGGTCCTTGGAGCTTTCGATCGGCTCCTGGCCGACCTCGGAGACGGTGTAGTGGAAACGGACGACGCGGTCTTTTTCGATCTTCATGCGCAACTCTGATAAATGGCTGCCCGCTGGCAGACGTTGGGGCGGCTTGTCGGCCGCCGGGGACGCCGCCATGATGACGGCCTTCTAAGGTGGCGCATTATCCGGGCTCCATGCACATCACGCCAGTTCCCCGCTTCCGCTCGTGGCGCCTGCCGGCCACGCTCCTGACCGCCGCACTGCTGACCGCCTGCGGGCACAGCCCCCCGAAACGGGCCTCAGCACCCGATCCGGCCCGCAATTACTCGCCGGTCGCCCCTGCAGACCCCGCCGCGGCGGCCTCGGTGCTGATGCGGGCCCTGGGGCTGGTCGGCACCCCGTACCGCTACGGCGGCAACACTCCGGAGTCCGGTTTCGACTGCAGCGGCCTGGTCACTTACGTATATCGGGACATGCTGGCACTGAACCTGCCACGCACCTCGCGCGAACTGGCTGCCATCCAGGGACCAAAGATCGCTCCCGACCGTCTGACCGCCGGTGATCTGGTGTTCTTCGGCAACAAAGGCAACGTCTGGCACGTGGGAATCTATGTCGGTGAAGGCCGGTTTGTACACGCGCCCAGCACCGGCGGAACGGTTCGCCTCGACCACCTTGACGGAGCCTATTGGCGCGATCATTACACCGGTGCGAAGCGGGTATTGCGATAAAACGAGACTTTCACCACGAAAAATAACGGTTTATTAACGAAATTTGTACCTATCCACACGTTTCACAAGGCATGATCCCCCATCGACTTTTTCCAGTGACTGCCGCGTGACGACTGACAACACGTCCCATCCGAGCCAGCCCAAGATTGTTCCGCTCACCCTCCGCCGCCTGATCTGCGCCGCGGCACTGGCTCTGGCCAGCCTGCCAGCCCTCGCTCAGAGCGCCGATACCGCCCCGGCTGCCAAGCCCGCGGCGGCCAAAACCGAAGCACCGCGCAGCAAGGCTGACAGCGCTGCCACTGCAACCCTCGCCGCGCTGCTGCCGCATCTTGCCGCCAGCGACACCATTCCGCTGATGGACCGCTCGGCGATGTTTGCCGGCGATCTGAGCCGCCTGATTTCCGCCTACGACGCCTCCAAGGGTGTCTCCGCTGCCACCGAGGCAGCGCTGGCCAATGATTCCGATGGCAAGGTGCAGTCCATCCTGCGCCGCGCCATGACCCTGCTGGGCACTCCGTACCGCTGGGGCGGCACCTCGCCGGACGCCGGCTTTGATTGCAGCGGCCTGGTCGGTTACGTGTTCCGTACCGCCCTGGGTGTCGAGCTGCCGCGCGTATCGCGCGAAATGGCCAGCCAGGCCAATGCCGAACTGATCAATGACCGGGCGGCGCTGGCCGCTGGCGACCTGGTGTTCTTCGGTCGCAAGGGCCGCGTTGACCATGTAGGCATCTACGTAGGCGAGGGCCGCTTCCTGCATGCCCCGAGCACCGGCAAGGACGTCCGCACCGACACCCTGCTCACCGGCTACTGGGGTGACAAGTTCATGCAGGCCCGCCGCATGGCGCTGTAAGCGCCCTGCCGGCCACTACCTGCCAAGCCGCAACCTTTGGGTTGCGGCTTTTTTATTGCATGCCTTTTCAGATCACTCTCCTTGCACAAAAGTTAATACGAACAACACTTCTGCCGCCTGCAACAAAGTGCCAAATACGATTGCGCATGCGTGAATCACAGGTATATGGTGACGCCGAATGGAGGAGTGACCAGGCATGGCCGCGACATCTGTGTCAAGTACACGTTGTGTGATCTGGTTTGGAAATCCGGGGGCAAGGGAGAAAGTAATGCTGGCTGCGGATGGCTGGCAGGTACGGACGGTACTTCCCCAACAGCCCGCCGACATTGGCATGCGTGGCGGCGACACGGTGGTTGGCCTGATCGATTTCCGCACCAGCTCGGAAAGTGAGCTGGAGCGCATCGGCAAGCTCACCGCCGAGCATCACCATATGCCACTGTTTGCCATCACCCCGGCCACCGATGACATCGAGAACCTGCCGCGGCATCCCCTGCTTGCTGCTTGCCGCCAGCAGTTCCCACACCCACCGGATCTGAAGGAACTGCTGCGCGGGCTGCAGGGCCTGAGCAATGAAATACCTCACGCAGCCAGTGAAGACGTGCTGGATACCCTGCTCGGCGAGAGCGAGGTGATGCTGGTCATGCGTGCCACCCTGCGTAAATACGCGCCGGTGGATCTCCCCGTCCTGATCACCGGAGAAACCGGCACCGGCAAGGAGGTCGCCGCACATGCGCTGCACCGCCTGTCGGCACGCAATGGCAAGCCTTTCCAGGCCATCAACTGCGGTGCCATTCCTTCCACCCTTGTTCAGTCGGAACTGTTCGGTCATGAGCGTG
This sequence comes from Stenotrophomonas sp. STEN022, assembly GCF_056760155.1. NCBI lineage: Bacteria > Pseudomonadati > Pseudomonadota > Gammaproteobacteria > Lysobacterales > Lysobacteraceae > Stenotrophomonas > Stenotrophomonas sp. STEN022. The sequence continues at coordinate 52,020 of NZ_JBRREG010000017.1, read as the reverse complement.
GAGCCTTCACCGGTGCCACCGGCCGTCGCCAAGGCCTGTTTGAAACCGCACACACCGGCAGCGTGTTCCTGGATGAAGTCGGCGACCTGCCACTGGATGCGCAGACCAGCCTGTTGCGGGTATTGCAGGAAGGCACCATCGAACGGGTCGGCAGCAATCAGCCCATCCCGGTGGATGTACGCATCCTCGCCGCCACCCACGTGGATCTGGAACGTGCGGTGGAAGAAGGCCGCTTCCGTCGCGACCTTTATTACCGCCTGAACGTGCTGCGCCTGGCGATGCCGCCACTGCGCAAACGCGATGGCGACATCGAGCTGCTTTCCCGCCAGTTCCTCCGCAACTTCCGCACCCGCCACCCCACCCGCGCGCGCGGTTACACCACTGAAGCACGCCAGGCGATGGACCGCTTTCCCTGGCCCGGCAATGTCCGCGAACTGCTCAACCGCGTACAACGTGCGGCCATCACCGCCGAAGGCGAATTGATCAGCTGCGCCGATCTGGAGCTCAATCAGCCCGCGAATGGCGCCCAACTCAGCCAGGCACGCTGTCATGCCGAACGCGAAACCCTGCTGTCCTGCCTGCAACAAAGCCAATACAACATCAGCGCGTGCGCGCGATTGATGAAGGTCTCGCGGGTCACCATCTACCGGATGTGCCGCAAGCACCACCTGGAACTGGAAGCGCTGCGTTGATCGACTGAACGCAGCGCCTCCGCCCTTCATCCACGCTCATCCTGCACACATCGTCACAACATGTAAGGCACCTTGAACGCCAAGGTGAAATCCGGCGCATCCGGGGTCAGGCCAATGCCCAGCATGCTGACAAAAGTCGCCTTGGATGTCAGCGCATAGGTCACACCCAGATTGAGTGTGCCCGCGTTGCCATCACTGCCGATCACCTTCATCCACTTGCCGTTCTTGTAACGCGTACTGGCACGTGCACTCATGCGATCACTGAAGGAGATGCTCAGGCTGGTCCGCTCGTTGAATGCAAATGCCACACCCGCACCGAAGTAATACGAGTTACCCAGGTTCACCTCACCAGGATTGACCGTGTCCGGATTGGCATCGATGTCATCGAAACTGCGTTTGAACGAACGCACATAGCCGATGTTGCCGAACAGGATCGCCGGGTCCGCACTCTTCACCGCCGACAGGCCGATGTTCGCCTGCCAGAGACCGTTGCCGGTCGGCTGTTTCGACGGCACCGCGAAGCGGATGAAATCATCATCGTCGCGCTCGATCACCTTCCAATCCAGGCCATAGGGCTCGCGCCCCGTCGGCGCGGTGATACCGCCGGTCAGGACGGTTTCCGGGCGCCAGCCGCGCTCGCCAAACAGCTTGTAGTTGGCACTGACGGTGACATCGCCAATGCCGGTGCCATGGGTTTCCTCCTGCGCGATGGCAGCCGCTGAACCACCCGCACCGCCCTTCTGGTAGATCGTCTTGCGGGCAATGTAGGGCACATCCAGATTCAAGGTCAGGCGGGGATTTAGGCCCCAGCGTGCAGCAAAGTTGTAGGTGAGCGAATCGGACTCGACGTTTTCGATGGCGATGTTGCCGAGAAAGATCGCGTCCAACGCCAGGAAGCCATTGAGGGTCAGCTGCTTGCGGTCATAACGTGCGTAGGTGATGCTGTTTTCCAGCGTGAGCTTTTGATTGAACAGTGCCGATTGTTGCTGCTTCACATCGTCAACACTGCGCCGCGCCGCTTCCTTGGCCTGCTGCGCTTCAGCCGCACTACTGGCATAGCCCTCACCAGCAGGCGCTGCCGCTGCTGGCGGCGCCGTAGCAACCGGAGCAGTCGCTGCCTCGCCCGCGGGCTGCGGAGGGGGCGGCAACGCCTGTGCAGTCTTGCCACTGACCCGCGCCTGGATTGCCTGCACCTGCATGTCCAGCTCGCGCAGACGCCGCACTTCCTGGGCGTAGCTGGCTTTGAGCGCCTCCAGCTGTGCCACCAGTGCCCTTACGTCCTCTGCATCCTTACTGCCGGTTGTCGCCTCCTGCGCCATCACCCGTGGTGAAGCAACAGTCAGACTCACCAGCGCCGCCATCGCCAGTCGTTTCATTGTGTCGTTCCTCTACGTTGAACCAACCAATGCACGCGCCAGGCGCGTGCTCACTGCCCGCCTATCCCGCCAATCCCCCGATTGAGCGTGATGGCCTGTGCCACGTTCTGGGCCAACGGCAGGTTCCCCGCCATCGACTCCCTTACCAGATCGATCTGCAGCCGGTTACTGACCAACTGGCCATCGCTGGTCAACTGGACGCTTTGGCCAACACTGCCACTACGCAGCCACTGTTGCACCGCACCCTGTCCCTGGATGGTCAGCTGCAAGCGTGCCGCATTGCCGTCAAAGCTGGCTACAGCACTTGCGTCACCCGACTGTGCCGCCGCATTACCCGCTACCGAGCCGCTACTGCCCGGCACAATGCCATCGTTGCGTACATTCAGATGCATCACATTGCTGGCGCGGTTGCCGTCGCCGGCAATCTGCACACTCTGGCTGACACCTGCCACGTTGTTCAAACCACTGCCATCGATGCTGCGTCCGCTGGCATCAGGCAACGGCGCGTTGGCATCAGTGATGCTGACGATGGGTGTGAACGTCACCTTCGGTACGTTGCCACCTTTGCTGAAGTCCATGCCAAGCGTCATGGCGCCCTGCAGGCTCTGGCCAGTCGTGGTCTGCCAGGTCGAGACCATGGTCACCCCGAACCATGCCACCGCATTGCCACCCACGGTATAGCGACCACGCATCAGGTTGAGCTCCGGGTCGGGGATCTCGTGCAGGCCCTTGCCCGGCTTCTGTGGTGCCTCCGCGCCAAGCGCCGGCAGCGCGACACTCAGCGCCAAAGCCAGCAGGGCGAATTTGAATACGTTCATCACAACACTCCTTCAGAACAGGTCGGCATGGCTGAAGCCAAAATCGACCAGTTCCGCATCGGTAATGGGGTTGGCCCCTTGGCGTGCATACAGCGCGCGTGCACTGGGCCTCTCACTGGGTTGCAGCAGCACCGTATTGCGATCGAAGTCGCTGCCTATGACCACGAATACCGCGCGCGACGGCCAGGCTTCAAGAAACTCCGGCAACGGCACAACGCGGTTGCCGAGAATCGGATCAGCGACCTCGGCCATGCCATCACGTATCTGCTTGAGAACGACAAAGTGGCGAAAGCCACGTACATCCATCAACACCAGGCTTGGGACGCGCAGGTTCATCAGCCGCTCTTCATCAATCCGATAGCCGCGACCACGCATACCCAGGGATTCCACGTAACGCTTGATATCCAGCAACGAGAATCCGCGTTGCTTCACCAACTCCGGGTCGGCCACACCCATCATGCCCTCGATCACCGTCGCCTCGTCGGTGTTGAGGTGGTAGGCATGCTTGAGGATAGTCGCCAACGCCGCGGCACCGCAGCTGTAATCGGTCTGCTGCCGCACCAGGTTACGGAAGCGCCGTTCCTTCATGCTCTCGATCTTGCCGCTGTACAACGCACCATTGGGCAACACACTGCTGAACGCCACCTCGCCTGCATGCAGCAGGCCCGGCGACACACTCAACGCACAAGCCAACAGCAGCGAACGAGCAAACATGAGCGTAGTACCTCCAGAGCGCCGGAAGGTGGGAGCCCCCTCCCGGGGGAGGGGAATGGGGGCTCCCGGAACCCGGTCATTGGCGGATGGCCGGGTTTGTTACGCCAAGCCAGTGCGTCATCCACGCGGATGACGCATCCGGTTACGGCTCGTTACCGGTACCGCCACCACCACCGGTTGACGGCTGTGCAACCGCCAGCGCGAGGCTGTTGGCCTGCAGGTTGCCGGTGCCCGAGGACACGTTCACACCGATGTTGCCGGAAGCGTTGGAGAACGCCGAACCCGACAGACTGGCGGTATTGGTCGCATTGACCGCCACCCAGTCAACGGTGGTTACCTGGCCGCTCAGGCTGGCCGTCAGGTCAGCAGTTCCCATCTCGCTGAACTTGAGGTTGCCCTTCTCATCGGTATCCCATGCCATGCCCCCCACGCCCGGACGATTCGGGTTGGCGACGGCACCCTGGGTCTGGTTGTCCCAATCAGAGTGACCGGTCTGGTTTCCGGCCGGATGCGTGTCGCCACTCCAGTTGTCCGGATAGAAGTTGGTCTTCTGGTAGGAATTACCGGTGCCAGCGTACTCGCCAGTGCCGGTGCCCGTGGTGGTACCCGTCACCTTGCCGCTCAGGCTTACGTTGACGGTGCTGACCATGCGGTCGTAGTAGCCGTTGTTCTCGACCTTGTTGCCACTCGAACTCTGGTTCGAGCTGATGGTCGAGGTCGCATAGGCGCTGGTTGCAACCGAGGCAGCCAGAGCGTTCTTCTGCTCGTTGTTGTTGCCCGAGGTCACGTTGACGCCGATGTTGCCGGCTGCGCCGGAGAAGGCGTTGTCACCAATACCAGCCGCATTGGTCACGCCATGGTTCCAGGTCATGTTGTTCATGCCGGCTTGGTTCACGAACACTTCCGCGTCGGCCATGCCAAAGCTGAAGGACGCATCAGCAGCGGACAGTGCGGCAGCATTGTCCTGGGTGTTGTTGTCACCGGCAGCCACGTTGAAGCCGAGGTTGCCCGAGGCCTCGGAACCCACGTCATCGCCGATCGTTGCGGTGTTGTCCAGCAAGCCATTGCGGGCGTGGTTGTTCGAGACCGACTGACGGTTGTCAATGAGGGCAATCGCAGCCGAATCCAGATCGATGTTGCCGGTAATGGTCGGATCACCGGAGAAGTTCACGTCCGAGCTCAGACGGATATCCTTCTCGAGGTTCACATCAACACCGTGGTTGTTCTTTTCCTTGCGCTCGTCGGCCGAGATGTTCGAGGTCTTCTGCACATTCTCGGTTACGGTCGTGGTGGTTTCGGTGTTGGTACGCGTGTCGTTGTAGCGCAGGCGGGCTGCGGCATCCAACTTCAGATCAATGTCGGTATCGACGTTGGTATTGGTGTGCGTGCGCGTCTCATTCACGTTGTGCTGGTGATTGATGTTCGCGCTCGCGTTCTGGTCGTCCGCCGCATTGGCTGCCGCACTCATGGTGAATGCGGTAACCGCCATGGCGAGTACTGTCCATTTATTCGCTTTCATGGTGCCCTCTTCAGGTTTTCTGATGCATCGGGTGGATGGAGCTGTGCTCACGGGGTGCCCTGCACGGAGATGCTGAATCTGTTCTCCGTTGCATTGCCTGATCCCGCGATCTGATTGAGTTGCAGTACGCCGTCAAATCCGCGCAACGCGGATGCCTCCACACCTACCCGTCGGGTAGCACGTGGGTCGCTGACGATGGCCTGCCCCCCTGCCGACGCGAGCACTTCGGATGAAGTCATGGCCTCATCACTTGCCTCGCGTATGCCCTGTGCGGCCAGTGTCGCGGTGACGGAGTTCAACTCCGCATTGCCGCCGCCACTGGCCTGATTGATTGAAGCAATACCACCGGCCCCGGCCAGCGCATTGCCGCCGATGGTGGCCGTGGCCTGCATCGGTGAATCGAAAAGATTGGACTGGCGCTGCTGCAGGCTGCTGACACCGGCCGATGCCTGTTGGCCGTTGGCCATGCTGTGCAGGTTGGCCTGCAGGTTGAGATCACCCGCAGCCTGATTGATCTTGATCGAGCCATTGGCGCCAGCCATGGCTCCCCCTTCAATCCGCGTATCAGTGGAGAGATAGGACAGCATCCCGCTGTAGCTGTCAGTGCCCGACTGCGCGTTCGCGTAACCAGTTGCGGAAAGCGCTACTACAAGCAAGGCAGCAGAGCGGCGGACGATGGAGGTGTTCATTTGCCACCCGGCCCGGCCGGCTGGCCCAGTGGAAACTGTGCCAAGGCACCGCGCACCTGGTCGCCGATGCCGCGCGTCGCACCGCCCACAGCACCCATCGGTCCACCGATGGCACGTGACAACTGCCCTCCGGACAACATGCCGTCATCGCCAACTACGCGTCCCAAGGTCCCACCAACCATCCCGGTGGTTACCCTCTCGACCGTGGTCTGGCCGTGCCCAGCCAGCTGACTGCCAGCCATGCCCGAGCCCATTGCCGCATAGTCGTCATCACTGAGCTCGCTCATGCCACCGACCCCCAACGCAGAGCTCAGTTCCTTGCGCGGAGAGGGATCGGCAATCAAGGCCATGCCCGGCGGTGCCATGCGGTAGGCCGGCCGCGTGGATACATCACGCAGCAGCACGATCTCACCCGGTTGTGCCTTTACGCCCTGACGTGCGCCCGAAGCCATTGCGGCCTCACTGGCGACAGTACTGACCAGCAGCAATCCGATCAGGGCGGAATAACGATGTAGGGTCCAGCTGTCCATTGCGTCGTCCACTCGTACCAACGCGAGTGTTAGAGCAGCATCCGTGCCAAGCAATTATTACCTGCAAAAACAATTGGTTAATAACTCACCCTGGCAACTGCAGGTGTATCCATGTAACAGCAGTACGGCTATCAGATACGACGTAGGGCAGCACCGATGGAGCCGCAAAAGGCTGACGTGGTCTGGCTTTCACACCGCTGTATCAGCCTTGTTACAGACCAGTGTTACACCTGCTACAAGCAACAACCGTCGACATGAAAAAGGCCGGCAATGCCGGCCTTCTCCTTACCTCGCAGCAACAGCGTCACTAATCCAGATGGCGTCCATTCGCACCAGCGCCCATCGCCGGCGTACCCGCAGCGTCGTATACCTGCTGGTCAAGCAGGCCGGTTTCCTTGGCCACGATCACCGGTACAACCATCTGCCCGGTGACATTGGTCATGGTGCGCATCATGTCGAGAATACGGTCGATGGCGTACAGGTAACCAATCGCTTCCAGCGGCAGGTTGGCCGCGCTCAACACCACCGTCGCCATCACCACCGCAGTACCTGGCACGCCGGCCGTACCGAAGCTGCCCAGCACTGATGCGATCAGCACGATCACGTATTGTTCCGGCGTCAGTGGCACGCCCGTGTACTGGGCGATGAACACAGCACACAAGGCCGGGTAGATCGCCCCGCAGCCATCCATCTTGATGCTCGCCCCCAGCGGCACCGCGAACGAGGCGTAGTCCTTGTTGACGCCAAGGTTGTCACTGATCGAACGCATCGCCACTGGCATCGCTGCAAAGCTCGACGAGGCCACGAATGCCACCTGCATGCCCGGCGCCGCGCCGCGGAAGAACTTCCACGGGTTCAGACCATGGGCAAGCAGCAGGCTGCTGTAGACGATGACGATATGCAGCGCACAGGCAACATACAGCGCCAGCACGAAGTTACCCAGCGGCAGCAGCTTCTCGAAGCCGTAGCTGCCGACCAGCCCTGCGATCAGGCCGAAGGTACCCAGCGGCGTCATCTCCAGCACGAAGCGGGTCACCTGGATCATGATCTCGCTCATCTGGCCAACCAGCTTGCGTGCCTCGTTGACCTTCTCGCCCAGCTTGACCATCGCAAAGCCGAGCAGGCCAGCGAAGAAGATCACCGGCAGGATCGAGCCGCGGCCGGCCGCCAGCACCTGCTCACCGGCCGCATTGGCCTTGGTGCCGATACCCGCAAGCGCATAGAACACATTGGACGGCACCACATCCATCAGCACCTTGGCGATGGATGGCACGTCACGCGGCGTGTAGGCCGAATCCACCGCCAGCTTCAGGCCACCAGTGCCCGGCTGCATCACCGTACCGACCAGCAAGCCGATGCCCACCGCCAACGCAGCGGTAATGACGAACCACAGGAAGGTGCGGCCACTGAGCGCGGCCACCGACTTCTGCCCGTGCAGCGAGCCGATCGCGTTGATCACCGCGAAGAACACCAGCGGCACCGCGATCATCTTGATCAAGGTGACATAGAGCTCGCCCAACGGACCGAAAAAGGTCTCAGCCGCCGGTCCCAGCGCCCAGCCAGCCAGCGCGCCCAGCACGAAGCCGCCGACCACCCGCTGCCAGAAAGGGATCCGCAGCCAGGCAGAAACCACATTCATATCGTCAATCCGGAAAACAAATCGAAGGTTGCCACGATAGCGCAAGGCCTGGGCGAGCACGATGCCCACACAGAAAAGCTGCGTGTCATATGCATGCCTTCCACGCTTGACCATAATGGGGGTCTGTATTCATCCAGCGGTAACAACCCCGATGCAAAAAGCCTGTTTCCTGTCCGCCGCCCTGTCCACCCTGCTGCTCGGCGCCTGCGCCAGCACCGGCTCGCAGACCGGTCCGACCAACGCGCTCAGCGTTGACGTCCCCCAGATCAACCACCCGGACGGGGAAACGCCGCAGTGGTGGTACCGCGACGGTGCCGCCCGCGCCGCTGGCAATGGCGCAATGGCCGGCAAGGCCAAGAACGTCATCCTGTTCCTGGGCGACGGCATGAGCCTGACCACCGTGGCCGCCGCACGCATCCTCGAAGGCCAGCGCAAGGGCCAGCCAGGTGAAGAGAACCTGCTGTCCTGGGAGCGCTTCCCGGCCACTGCGTTCAGCAAGACCTACAACACCGACTCACAGACCCCCGACTCGGCCGGGACCATGACCGCCATCACCACCGGCGTGAAGAGTCATATGGGCGCCATCGGGGTCAGCGCCGGCAGCCGCAACAACTGCGCCGACAGCCTGCCCAAGGGCCTGCTGACCTGGCTGCAGCTGGCCGACAGCGCCGGCATGGCCACCGGCATCGTCTCGACCGCACGCCTGACCCACGCCACCCCGGCGGCAACCTACGCGCACTCGCCCGAACGCAACTGGGAGAACGACACCGACCTGCCGGAAGCGGCCAAGGCTGCCGGCTGCGTGGACATTGCCCAGCAGCTGATCTCCACCTCGCGCTACGGCCAGGGCCCACTGGTTGCACTGGGCGGCGGTCGCGGCCAGTTCACCACCATCAACGAGCAGGATCCGGAATACGCCGACAAGGTTGGTCTGCGCCTGGATGGCCGCAACCTGGTCGCCGAATGGCAGGCCAAGCACCCGCAGGGCGCCTACGTGTGGAATGCCGACCAGCTCAAGGCTGCCGCCAACGCGCCGGCCCTGTTCGGCCTGTTCGAGCCGGACCACATGCAATATGAGCAGGATCGCCCCAAGGACCGCGCCGGTGAGCCGTCGCTGGCAGAACTGACCCGCGCCGCCATCGCCAACCTATCCAAGCATCAGGAAGGCTTCGTGCTGATGGTCGAAGGCGCCCGCATCGACCACGCCAACCACAGCGGCAATGCGGCCCGCGCACTGGGCGACACCATCGCCATGTCGGATGCGGTCAAGGCTGCGGTGGAGGCCACGTCGGCCGAAGACACCTTGATCATCGTCACCGCCGACCACTCGCATACGCTGAACTTCGTCGGTTACCCGGCACGCGGCAACGCCATCCTCGGCAAGGTCAAGGACAAGGGCGGCGAAGACGGCATGGGCGCACTGGACCTGGCCCGCGACGGCATGGGCATGCCCTACACCACCCTGAGCTATGCCAATGGCCCGGGCTACACCGGTGCCAGCAACCAGCAGCCGGCCGGCCCGAAGCGGTTCCCGCACGGCCCGAGCAGCTTTGAAGCCGCCAACGGCCGCCCCGACCTTACCCATGTCGACACCGAGCACCCGGACTACATGCAGGAAGCGCTGGTGCCGTCCAAGAGCGAATCGCACGGCGGTGAAGACGTCGGCATCTGGGCACGCGGCCCCGGCAGCAAGGCGGTGCGCGGCACGATGGAACAGAACACCATCTACCACCTGATCGTGCAGTCCACCCCGCGCCTGCGTGAGCGTCTGTGCGCACTTGGCACCTGCGACGCGCAGGGCGTACCGGTCGAGCTGCCGCAGCCGGCCAAGTTCGAACGCAAGGCGCAGTGAGCCTGCTCCGGCAACGTGCCGGATGGCCAGTGGCAGCGATGCTGTCACTGGTCTCGCTGCCAGCGATCGCGCTGGCCGACGATGCCTGCTACCGGATGGACACCGATACGTTCAAGATTCTGGAAGGCTGCAAGCGGACCGGCGATGGCAGGCTGATCGTCGCCGAAACGGCACTGGCGCAGCTTGAGTACGATGCTGATGGGCTGACCGCGGTCAGTGCAGGGAAACAGCATTACTACCTGCGTCGCGATGGCCGCCATCTGCCGGTGATTACTTACGACAACGGCCCGGATGCCTTCGAAGAAGGCCTGACCCGTTCCATGGTCGACGGCCAGATCGGCTACTACGACCGTCAACTGCAACCGGCCTTTGCCGCCAGTTTCGACTGGGGCTGGCCGTTCAAGGACGGTGTTGCCGAGGTCTGCCAGGGCTGCGCACCAGGCAAACCCGACCCCGGCGGCCACACCGCCATCGAGGGCGGCAAGCATTACCGCATCGATCGCCACGGCAAGATCCTGCCCTGAGCCTGGTCTTGGGTGGATTCGTGGGAGCGGCGTCAGCCGCGAAGCTGGCAACAATGAAATCGCCAGCCCACCAGCAATCTGAGGGTCAATCTGCTTAGCGGCTCTCACCGCTCCCACAACACGGCGCACCAACAATTGCAGCCATCGCCGCCGCCGCCGATACTCGGCGCGGTCATGAACCCGCTTTCCTCTTCCCTGTTGCAGCCCGCAACCGACATCCCGGTGATGGTCGGCTTCAGCGGCGGCCTGGACTCCACCGTGCTGCTGCATCTGCTGGCCAACGCCCCTGGACGCCAGCCCGCCAGCCTGCGCGCACTGCATGTGCACCACGGGCTGCAAAAGGCTGCCGATGACTGGCAAGAGCATTGCACCAACCTCTGTGCGCAGTGGGACATCCCGCTGCAGGTAGTGCATGTCGATGTTCCGCGCGACGCTGGCCAAGGGCTGGAAGCGGCCGCCCGCGATGCCCGCCACGCTGCCTTCAAAGCCCACCTGCGCGAAGGCGAATGGCTGGCCTTGGCCCATCACCAGGACGATCAGGCAGAAACCTTCCTGCTGCGCGCACTGCGCGGCGCCGGTGTCGATGGTCTAGCCGCGATGCAGGCGCAACGCAGCTTCGGGATCAACACCTTGTGGCGGCCGCTGCTGCAGGTAGCGCGCAGCGCACTAGAGACCTATGCCAGCCAGCATCAACTGCAGTGGATCGAGGACCCCAGCAACAGCAGTGTGGACTTCGACCGCAATTTCCTGCGCCTGCAGGTTCTACCACTGCTGCGTCAACGTTGGCCGCACGCCTCAGCTGCGATGGCCCGCAGCGCCGAGCTCGCGTCGCAGGCAGCGGCGCTGTTACACGAGAATGACGCAAATTTGTTGCTGCGTTGCCTGAGTGCAGGGAATGCACTGCAGTTGACCGAGCTCAACCAGCTCGCAGCCCCACAGCAAACCCGGGTATTGCGCTTATGGGCGAAGCAACAAGGACTGCCAGCACTGCCGGCCAATGGTGTACTGGCCATCCAACAACAACTGATGGCCGCTGGCCATGACCAGCAAGCCGAGTTCCGCTGGCAGCAGGCCCGCATCGTGCGCTGGCGTGACCAACTGCATGCAGTGCCCTTGATCAAGCCCTGGCCCGAGGGCTGGACGCGGGAGTGGGACGGCGCTGAACCAGTGGAGCTACCCGACGGCGGCAAATTGCTGCTGCGCGGCGCGGACGCCTTCGATGAACCGCTGCAACTGCGCCAACGTCACGGCGGCGAACGCATCCAGTTGCCCGGGCGCAGCCACAGCCACCAGCTCAAACACTGCCTGCAGCAAGCCGATGTGCCGCCATGGCTACGTGCTCAGCTGCCCTTGCTCTGCATTGGCGACAGCGTGCTGGCTGCAGCGGATCGGGTCATCTCGGCCCCGCTGCAGGATTGGCTACAGGTCCGCAGCGCATCCCTGGAGTGGCAATCGCCAGATCCGGTGAATTGACCCTTTCCCGCTGGCCGCTCACACTTGCGTCATGGCAAAGAAGTCCCCCAATGAAACCTCACCGGTCGCCCACTTCGAGCAATCACTCGAAGAACTGGAGCAGCTGGTAGAGAAGATGGAAGCTGGCGACCTGAGTCTGGACCAGTCGCTGACCGCTTACGAACGTGGCGTAGGTCTCTACCGCCAGTGCCAACAGGCGCTGGAACAGGCCGAGCTGCGCGTACGCCTGGTTACCGATCCGGCCCAGCCGGAGAAATCCGAACCCTTTGAAAGCAGCGGCAATGAAGACTGACGCCCTGCTCACCCGCTGGCTGGAACGCACCGAAGAACAGCTGCAGGACGCCCTGCCCGATCCGGAGCTCGCCCCACAACGCCTGCACCAGGCCATGCGCTATGCAGCGCTTGGTGGCGGCAAACGCATGCGGCCGATGCTGGTCTACGCCACCGGCTATCTGTTCGGCGCCGATGAGGCGCGCCTCGACGCCGCAGCGATCGCGGTCGAGTTCATCCACGCCTATTCGCTGGTGCACGACGACCTGCCCGCAATGGACGATGACGCCCTGCGTCGCGGCCGCCCGACCACCCATATCGCCTTTGACGAGGCCACCGCGATCCTTGCCGGTGATGCCTTGCAGACCCGCGCCTTTGAGATCCTCGCCGACGCCTGGATGCCACCGGCATTGGCGCTGAACTGCATGAAGACATTGGCCGGTGCCTCCGGTGCTGCCGGCATGTGCGGCGGGCAGGCGCTGGACATCGACGCCACCGGGCAGCAGCAGGCACTGGACGAGCTCAAGCGCATGCATGCGATGAAGACCGGTGCACTGATCCGCGCCGCAGTGCGCATGGGCGCACTGTGTGGTGAAGCCAGCGATGCCCAGCTTGCACAGCTGGACAGCTTCGCCGACACGCTGGGCCTGGCCTTCCAGATCCGCGACGACATCCTCGATGTCGAGGCCAGCTCCGAGCAGTTGGGCAAGACCGCCGGCAAGGACCAGGCGCAGGACAAGTCGACCTTCCCTTCATTGCTGGGCATGGACGGCGCCAAGGCCACCCTGGCCGAGCTGGCAACGGCAATGCAGGCGGCACTGATACCGTTCGGCCAGCGCGCGGCGGCATTGTCGGCATTGGCCGAGTTGACGGTGCGTCGCTCGCATTGAGCGCAACTGCTGGTCTTGTGCGAGCGGCGTAAGCCGCGAAGCTCACAAAGCAACAGCGCAAAGCCACCACCTCCCAACCCTGCCCTTGCCTTCGGCAAAGGGAAGGGGCAAAACGAGCGCTCTCTACCCAAACAAAAAGCCCGGGATTCCCCGGGCTTTTTGTCGAACAAACACCGCGCCGATTACTTGATCAGGCGGATGGTCATCGGGTAGCGGTAGGTCTCGCCCTTGTTGGCAGCCAGGCCAGCAAGAATCGCGAACACCAGGCCACCGATCCATGCCACGGCATAGGTCAGGAAGCCGATCAGCACCACCATCAGGATGCCGCTGATGAAGTAGGCGCCCAGCAGGGTCAGCTGGAAGTTCAGCGCTTCCTTGGAGTTGGCATTCAAGAAGGCCTTTTCCGGCTTGTCCTTGTTGATCAGCCAAACAATCAACGGCACGATGAAGCTGAAAAAGATGCCCGACAGGTGCACCAGCATCGCAATGCTGTTGTCGTCGGAAGCGCCTGCGCTGGTCGGTGCCGGCGGCGGAGTGGTCTGGTAATCGCTCATTGTTTCCCCAAGATCCTTGTAAAGGGTTTATCCGTAATGGCTGACAACTATAGGGAGCACATCAGCTCCCACGTAAGAATAGTCCGCTGTTTGGCAAGACTCCGTCAATCATTACCTGCCACGGTCATTTTCCCCACCAGGATCGAGCCGGTGGAAACATGCGAGCGCGGGTCCACATCGGTACCCACTGCTTCAATGCCGGCAAACATCTGCTTGAGGTTGCCAGCGATGGTAATGCCGTCAACCGGATAGGCGATCTGCCCGTTCTCGACCCAGAAGCCACCGGCTCCGCGTGAGTAATCACCGGTGATGCCATTCACGCCCTGCCCCATCAACTCGGTCACCAGTAGCCCCGTCCCCATACCCGACAGCATGGATGCGCGGTCGCCAGCATTGGCCTTCACTTTCAGGTTGTGCACGCCACCGGCGTTGGCCGTGGTCTGCAAGCCGAGCTTGCGCGCCGAGTAACTGCCCAGGATGTAACGCTGCAGAATACCGTCGGTAATCAAGGCCGAGTTGCGGGTTGCAACGCCTTCGCCGTCGTAAGAACTGGAGCGTAGGCCGCGACGCAGAAGCGGCAGTTCGTCGATGGCAAACCAGTCAGGGAACAGTTGGGTGTCCACGCTGTCGAGCAGGAAGCTGGCGCGGCGATACAGGGCGCCACCGGAGACCGCGCTGAGCAGGTGGCCGATCAGGGAGCGCGCCATTTCCGCAGCAAACAAGACCTGCACCTCGCCGGTCGGCAGCGATCGCGGCTGCAACCGGGCGACGGTACGCTCGGCCGCGCGCAGGCCCACCGCTGCCGGGTCGTCCAGGTCTTCGCGGGCGATGGCGCTGGTGTACCAACCGTCACGCTGCATGCCGTCGCCCTGGCCGGCGATCAGCGCACAGCCGATGGAATGGTGGCTGCTGCGGTCACGGCCGATAAAGCCATGCGAGTTGGCATACACCGACACGCTCTGCGCGGTGGAGGCCGAGGCACCGTCGGAATTGCTGATGCCGCTGTCGCTGGCACGGCCAGCCGATTCACAGGCCAGCGCCAGATCCAGCGCCTGTTCGGCACTCAACTCCCAGGGGTGCCAGCTGTCCAGGTCTGGGAACTCGGTGGCCATCAACGCCGGATCGGCCAGACCGGAGGCCGGGTCGTCCTCGGTATGGCGGGCGATGGCGCAGGCCTGGGCCACTGTGGCCTCCAGGCTGGCTTCCTGCAGGTCGGCGGTACTGGCGCTGCCCTTGCGCTGGCCGAAGTAAACGGTCACCGCGATGCCGCGGTCGTGGGTAGCTTCGACCGTCTCCACCTCGCCCAGGCGCACGTTCACGTCCAGCCCTCGGTCCTCGCTGCAGCTGACCTCGGCCTGGCTGGCGCCCATGGCGCGGGCCCGTTCCAGCAGGCGCTGGGAGATGCCGGTCAGGCGTTCCAGGCGCTGCAGGCTGTCGTCGACGGCAGGCTTATCGGTGCTAATGGCGTTCAATGCTTTATCCTTGGTGGCCAAATCCCTTCACATCTGCCCGGTCTTGCTTGACTGGCGGCGGCGTGACGTGGGTTTTTCGTGGAGCCCGGCGAGCGCCAGGCTTTCCTGTCATGAAGTTTAGTAGGTAGCAGTGCGATGCGCGGACGCGATCAAGAAACCGGTGAATTTTTGGGCGAAAGCCGTAGCCAGAACCGGCGCGAAGCGCTGGAAGTGCTGGCACTGGGCGAAACCCTGGTGGAGCTGACCCCGGCGCAGCTGGCGCGCCTGCCGATCCCCGAAGGCCTGCTGGAACACATCGAGTACTCCAAGCGCATCACCTCGCACGGCGCGCGCAAGCGCCAGCTGGCCTTCCTGGCCAAGCAGATGCGCCGCGAGGAAGACGAGACGCTGGACGCGATCCGCAACGCACTGGATGCCAACAGCGAGACCTCGCGCCGCGAAGTGGCGATCATGCACCGCATGGAGCGCTGGCGTGAACGGCTGCTGGCCGAAGGCGACGTCGCCCTTGGCGAACTGCTGGACGAGCATCCGGAGGCCGACCGCCAAGCCCTGCGCACGCTGGTGCGCAATGCGCTGGCCGAGAAGGCCAAGAACAAGCCGCCGCGCGCCTTCCGCGAGATCTACCAGGTGTTGCGCGAGCTGATGCTGGTGCCGGTATTGAGCGCGGCTGCGGAAGTTGGTGGCGGTGATGACGACGCTGCTGATGATGTTGAAGGTGAAGACGAGCAGGATTGATCTGGATTGAGGGGCGTTGCTGCTGGTTTGGTTCTGTAGCGAAAAGCTTCCCCTCATCCGCCCGTTTCGGGGCATCCCCGCCTTCGCGGGGACAGTCCCTTCTCCCGCTCGCGGGAGAAGGGACGGCTGGAATTTGGAATTTGGCGGAGTCAGCTCGAACTGCAGCTCTGCAATCCCTTCTCCCGTTTACGGGAGAAGGTGCCCGGAGGGCGGATGAGGGAGGCCCTTCAGCCTGAACCGTACCCTCAAGCCTGCGTACCACCCACCGTCAGCCCATCAATCAGCAACGACGGCTGGCCGACACCGACCGGCACGCTCTGCCCGTCCTTGCCGCAGATACCCACACCCTCATCCAGCGCCAGATCGTTGCCGATCATGCGCACCTTTTGCATGGTCTCCGGACCGTTGCCGATCAGGGTCGCCCCCTTCACCGGCGCAGTGATCTTGCCGTCCTCGATCAGGTAGGCCTCGGTGGCCGAGAACACGTACTTGCCGCTGGTGATGTCGACCTGGCCGCCACCGAAGTTGACCGCGTACAAGCCCTTCTTCACCGAGCGGATCATCTCTTCCGGGTCATGGTTGCCTGCGCGCATGTAGGTGTTGGTCATGCGCGGCATGGTCATGTGCGCGAACGACTCGCGGCGACCATTGCCAGTCGGCGCAACGCCCATCAAACGGGCATTGAGTGTGTCCTGCATGTAGCCGACCAGGATGCCGTCCTCGATCAACGTGGTGCACTGGGTCGGGGTGCCTTCGTCGTCGATATTGAGCGAACCGCGGCGCCCTTCCAGCGTGCCGTCATCAACAATGGTCACGCCCGGCGAGGCCACGCGCTCGCCGATACGGCCGGCGTAGACGCTGGTGCCCTTGCGGTTGAAATCACCTTCCAGACCGTGGCCTACCGCCTCGTGCAGCAGCACGCCGGGCCAGCCCGGGCCGAGCACCACCGGCATCACCCCGGCCGGCGCCGGAATGGCTTCAAGATTGACCAGTGCCTGGCGCAGCGCCTCGCGGGCGAAGGCTTCCGGGCGTTCACCGGCAAACAGTTCTTCATAGCTGTAGCGACCACCGCCACCGGCATAGCCGGACTCGCGGCGGCCGTTCTGCTCGACGATGACCTGTACGTTCAAACGCACCAGCGGGCGCACGTCAGCAGCCAACACGCCGTCGCTGCGCGCGATCAGCACCGTATCGACGCCGCCGGACAGGCTCACCATCACCTGCTGCACGCGGCTATCGGCCGCACGCAGGTAGCGATCCAGACGCTTGAGCACTTCCACTTTGGTCTCGTTGCCGATGCTGTCCACCGGGTCCAGCGCCGGGTACAGCGCGCGACCACTGCCGCGCACCAGCGAGCGCACGTTCTGCTCACCGCCCTCGCGGGAGATGGCGCGTGCCGACTGTGCAGCGGCCAGCAGGGCTGCCGGCTGGATATCGTCCGAGTAGGCAAAGCCAGTCTTTTCGCCGGCAATCGCGCGCACGCCCACGCCCTGCTCGATCGAATGCGCACCGTCCTTGACGATGCCGTCCTCCACGCTCCAGCTCTCGCGGCGCGAATGCTGGAAATACAGATCACCAAAGTCGATGCCCGGCCCCAGCAAGGTGCCAAAGGTGCGTTCAAGACGGTTGGCATCCAGTCCTGCGGGCAGCAGCAGGCGGGTTTCGGCGAGCGTGAGAGCGTTTTCGGTCATGACTATCCAGATGGGGGCAGGCTGGCCGCATGCAAGCCTGCACAGATTCAAGGGTTGCTGGCAGCGCCGGGCGTAACTACCGGGGGCGGCAGACGGACGGCGTCACGGTCCAGCACTTCGACCTTGGGGTCTTTCCATGGCCCGGTCACCTTGTAGGTCTTGGAGCCGATCTCGCCCAGCGGCTTGCCCAGCACCGCGTTGGCTGCGGCACCCACTGCCGCACCTACCGGACCACCGGCCACTGCACCCACCACGGTGAGCAGGTTGCCCGAACGCGGGTTCACGTCAATGGTCTGGTTGAACTGCTGGGCAACCAGGTCAGCCTGGCCGCGGATGGTGATCTCCGCTGCTGGCGCCTCGATGGCGACCTTGTCAGTACTGGCCTGGCCATCGCCAAAACGCATCGCGCCCTCGACATGATTGAATGCCAAGCCCTTGGAAAACAGGTCGCGGAAATCGAAAAGCAGCCGCCGTGGCAACTGCGCCACACTGAGCAGGCCGAGCACACGGCCGGCGCCGGGATCTACTTCCAGCAACTGGCCATTGCGCAGGTTCATGTCCATGCCGCCCTCCAGCGTGGCCAGGTTGAAGGCCATCGGCCCGCCCTGCCAACCGGTCTGCAGATTCACCTTGCCTTGGCCGCCACGCAATTGCCCTGCATAGCCAAGACGCTGCAACAAGTCGCCCAGGTCTTCACTCTGTACCTGCGCCGTTGCCTGGGTTCGTGCCTGCACGCCCATGCCACGCCACTCGCCGTGCACGTCGATGACCTGCTTGGGCGCGCGGATCGCCAGCTCCTGTACCTGCAGGCCGTCACTGGTCGGGCGCGTGCGTAGACGGGTCTGGCCAAGCTTGACCGTGGCGAATTGCAGGTCGTCGATATCAAGTGCCAGCGGCGGGATATTGGCCGGGTTGATTGGTTCGGCAGGGGTGTCGCTGGATTCGGCCGCGGCCGCCTTTGCTGCCTGCCAATGCACCCGCGACAGCTGCCCACTCACCGTGCCGCCGTCGGCGGTAGGTACCCGCAGGTTGCCGGCCAGGTCCGGCCCATCAAGCTGCACGGCAACCGCATCGGCACCGGGCCGCAGCTGCAGCCGTGTCTGCGCGAAGCGCCCGCCCACCATCAACAGCTGGTCAGCCAATACGTCAACTTGCTTGAGCGCTACACCACCGTCGTTGTCGCCACCGCGCGCCAGGCCGATCCATTCCAGCGCGTCCAGCGACGGGGTGCGGCCATTGACCACCAGCCCATCGGCCGGCGGCTCGTGATCGACCGTGTCGCTGCCCATCGTGACCTGCACGCCGGTCTTGCCGTTCTGGCTGCGCGCAGCCAAGGCCATCAGCTTGCCAAAGGAGACATCAATCCGCCCCGCCCCCATCGGCAAGGCTGCCTGCACGGTGGTTGCCAAGGCATCGGCGGCCGGCTTGTTCAATGGCGCCGGCAACTGCAGGCGGGTGCCCTGCAGGTCCGAACGCAAGGTCAGCAGGGTTGGCGGGCCAGTGCGCGCACCGGCCTGCTCCTTGGGCAGACTGACCCCGACCGTCCATGCCGAAGTGCCATGCACATAGGGTTTGAGCCAAGCCAGCTCCGGCGCGCGGTCCAGCAGCTTGCCTGCATCCAGATCCGCACTCAGCTCGGCCTCGAAGGCGTGCGCGGGATCCTTGACCGGCTTGCCGGCGCGCAGCGCCAGCATCCCATCGCGTTCCTGATGGCGTACCTGCAAAGCCGGCGCGTCGAAGCCTTCGCTGCTGTATTGGGCCTTGCCGCGCACCCCCTCGAACTGCAGGTCCCAGCGCTTGTCGGCCATGCGCACGTCGCGCAGATCGACGTCGCCCAGCAGATGTCCTCCGCCATCGTGGTGCAGCGGCAACAAGAGATCGAAATTGACCGCCGCCGGCCCGGCCACCGTCAGGTTGTCCAAAGTGTCGCCGTAACTGGCCTGCAATGGGCTCTGCCGCAGCATCGCCAGCAGGCGCGCGCTTTCGTCGACGGTACTGGCCTGCACCACCAGCTTGGAGTCGGCAAAGCTGGCGATACCCGCACGCAGGCGATCCACCTTGACCCCCGCCAGATCCCCGCGGCCAGCCAAATCAAAACCGCCACCGATGAAGTTGATATCGGCATTGACGTGCTGCATCAACGGCCACTCCTGCTGGAAGCGGATCGAGCCGTCATCGATATGCCCACCCGCCTCGAAGCGACCGTTGTTGCCGGTGAACGGCCAGTCGTCCAGGTCACCGACGGCCAAACCGGTGCCGCCGCGCAGGGTGCCATTCACCAGCGCCGCATCCAGCCACTCGATCGCCGCGTCGCTCATGCTTGAGCGCACCCAGAACTGCTTGGCAGCGGTCATCGGCACATCATCGATCTTGGCAGCCAGGCTGATCCATGGCCGGGTGCCGTCGCCCTGGAACCACAGGCCGCCACGCACATCGGCGGCGTAGTTCTGGCCCTGTACCCGCAATGCCGGCGTCCCTATCTGCCAACCGGCGCCTTCACGCCAGCCGACCAGATCACCGGAAAGCTGCAGCTCATGCAGCACCCCGAAGCCTGTCGGCCAATCAAAACGCACAACGTGGTCCGGCTTCAGACCCAGCGAAAACGCCTGTGCATCGCCTTCGAAATGACCGCGTAGACCAGTGACGCCGGGGCTGCCACCAACCGGCGCAAAACTGGCGTCCAGCAGTTCGCCACTGGCACGCAAGGGGCCATCGGCAGTACCGAGCACACTGATGTCGGCGAATTTCAACGACGGCTTGGAACGATGCAGCCAGTTCCGCAGGCTGGGCTCAAGGCGGTCGCTGAGCGCAAGCACCTGCAGCATCGGACCGGCATCGAGCTGCTTGCCCTGCACCGCATAGTGCTTGCCGCCTGCCAGCAGCAAGCCATCCAGTGACTGGGTATTGCTGTCGGTGGCAATCCGCAGCCTGGGCGCGTCCAGCCGCCAGCCGCCGTCAATCACTTTCCAGCGCGCGCGCAGCTGCAGCTTGTTGAAGGCGACGCTCGGTGCGGCAACACCCTGCAACGGCGCACCGGCAAGCTGCACATCGTCCAGTTCGCCCTCGGCACTGACCGCTACCACACGGTTGTCCTGCAGCTGCACCCAGCCCTGCAGTTCACCCTTGCCTTGGCGCAGCTGCACTCCGGCAAATTTCAACAACGAGGACCATGCACCCAGTTCGGCCGGATCAGCGGAGAACCAGGCCTGGCCATCACCGCGTTGGCGCTGGAAATCCAATACCACGGTAACCGGCGCGGCCTTGGTATTGATCCAGCCCTTTGCACCTACCCGCAGGCGCTCACCATCCACACGCAGGCGCAGGTCGATGCGCGGAATGCGGGTCTGCAGGCCGATCGACGGTGCCTGCACCTGAAGTTGACCGCCAATCACCTGCAGTTCGCCGAGCCTGCGCAGCGCGTCCAGCGGATCGCCGCCTGTCCTGGACTCGGGCAGACCACGCACCGACCAGCGGCCGTCATCGGCCCGCTGCAGGGTCAACGCCAGCCCGCGCAGGCGCAGCTCGGTCAGCGGCGCGCCGGGCAGCAGGCCCGAATACACCGCCACCAGTACTTCGGCCTGGCCGATGCGTACACCTTCGCCCTGACCCACCCGCAAACCATCGAGCTGCAGGATGGGGCCGCGTCGGGTCCAGTGGGTGTCCAGACTATCGAACGCAACCGGTTGCCCGGCGCGCTCACTGAGCCAGGCGGCAACCTTGTCTGGATGCGCCTCCACCATCGGCAGCAGCTGGCTGACGGTGCCAACCAGCAAGGCCACGCACACCAACGCGATCGCCAATGCCATCAAGGCATAGCGACGGAAGCGGCGCAGGCGGTGGCGCAACAACGTGGTCATCAGCTCACTTCGCGCTTCCGTGCGGCGAAGTGAGCCGGCTCAGAGCAGCACCACATCGAACTGCTCCTGCAGGTATTGGTCATCGGCCTGGAAGCGGATGCTTTTGCCGAGGAATTCCTCAAGCTCGGCCACCGCCGCCGACTCTTCGTCGGTTATGCGCGCGACCACCTTGCTCGATGCAATCACCAGCAGGCGCGCGGCTTCGAACTGGCGCACGGCGCGGGTGATCTCGCGGAAGATCTCGTAGGTGACGGTTTCGGCGGTCTTGATGCTGCCGCGGCCACTGCATTGCGGGCAGGTTTCCGACAGCTGCCGCTCCAGGCTTTCGACGGTGCGCTTGCGGGTCATTTCGACCAGGCCCAGCGGTGAGAAATCGTAAACCGTGGTCTTGGCGTGGTCGCGCGCCAGCGCTTTTTCCAGCGTGCGCAGCACCTGGCGGCGATGCTCGGCGTCATCCATGTCGATGAAGTCGATGATGATGATGCCGCCCAGATTGCGCAGCCGCAGCTGCCGAGCCACCGTCTGCGCCGCCTCCAGATTGGTGCGGAATACGGTTTCTTCCAGGTTGCGCTGGCCCACGAAGGAACCGGTATTGACGTCGATGGTGGTCATCGCCTCGGTCTGGTCGATGACCAGATAGCCACCGGACTTGAGCGGCACCTGCTTGTTCAAGGCACGGACGATTTCATCCTCGACCCCGAACATGTCGAAGATCGGGCGGTCGCCGGTATACAGCTCCAGCTTCTCGCCCAGCACCGGCATGTACTTGGCGACAAAGGCCTGCAGCTGGCCGAAGGTTTCCTTGGAGTCGACCTTGACCTTGTCCACGTCCTTGCGGATCAGGTCACGCACCGAGCGCAACGGCAGGCTCAGGTCTTCATAGATGATGCTGCACGGCGGCGCTTCGCGGCCGCGACGTTCCACCACCGCCCAAACCCGCGACAGATAGGAGATGTCTTCAGCCAAGGCCTCGGCCGGTTGGCCTTCGGCATTGGTGCGCACGATGTAGCCGTAGCCGCCGTGCTGGGCCGAGATCTCGGTGACCAGCGATTTCAGCCGCGCGCGCTCGCCCTCATCCTCGATGCGGGCCGAGACACCGACCATCTTCGACTGCGGCAGCAGCACCAGGTAACGCGAGGGAATGCTGATCTGCGTGGTCAGGCGCGCACCCTTGGTGCTGATCGGGTCCTTGACCACCTGCACCACCACGTCCTGGCCATCGCGCAGCAACTCCACGATCGGCACCGAGGACGGCAGCGGCAGGCTGGGCGCGGTTTCGTCGGTATCGGCCGCTACCGGCGCCGGACGCACCACGTCGTTGGCATGCAGGAACGCAGCACGGTCCAGGCCGACCTCGACGAAGGCCGCCTGCATGCCCGGCATCACCCGCTGCACCTTGCCCTTGTAGATGTTGCCGACCACACCACGGCGCCAACCGCGCTCGATGTGCAGCTCCTGCAACATGCCGTTCTCAATCACCGCCACGCGGGTTTCGCGCGGGGTGACGTTGACCAGAATTTCTTCAGACACGTCCTTCATTCCCCCTTGTCCATGGAATCCTCGCCCGCGCCCGCGGCAAATGCCGCCAGCAGCGCGGCGGTCTGTTGCAACGGCAGCCCCATCACCCCGGAGTAGCTGCCGGCCAAATGACTGATGAAACGCTCCGCCCCGCCCTGGATGGCATAGCCGCCAGCCTTGCCCATCGGCTCGCCGGTGGCGACGTAGGCCTGGATCTGCGCCGCGCTCATCGGCGCGAAGGTCACTTCCGAGATCACCGTTTCCAGCGCATGACGCCCCGCCGCAGCCAAGGCCACCACGGTGATCACCCGGTGCGTGCGCCCGGCCAGCGAGGCCAGCATGGCCGCTGCATCGTCGGTATCGGCCGGTTTCCCATAGACCCGGTCATCCAGCACGACCTCGGTATCGGAGCCCAGCACCACCGCCTGCGGATCGTCGGCGACCAGCGCCAGCCCCGCCCGCGCCTTGTCCAGCGCAACCCTGCGCACATAGGCCTCGGCCGCCTCACCCGGCGCACGCTGCTCCGGCACCTCCAGATCGAGGGCGCGGAAGGGCACATCAAGGCGGGACAGCAGTTCGTTGCGACGGGGAGAGCGGGAGGCGAGATAAAGCATCGTGAAAGCATAACCTGCGCCAGCAGCCTGAATGATGAGCATTGCTGGCAAAGTGACGGTGACCCCATCATGGCTCACCACCCGTTCATCGCTCTGTGTTCATTTTCACGATCCAGCCAAGGAGGATCACCATGCGCCGTACCGCCCTCGCCCCACTGCTGCTGTCCCTGTCACTCGCTCTGGGAGTCTCGATGACCGCTAATGCCCAAACCGTCCCGGCCGTGGTTGCCAGCGACGCGACCCTGTTGAACGTCTCCGCCCAGGCTGAGGCCCGCCGGGTACCGGATGTGGCCACACTGTCTGCCGGAGTGGTCACCCAGGCCGCCGATGGCAACGCCGCCATGCGCGACAACGCCGTGCAGATGGACAAGGTGATGGCGGCGATCAAGGCTGCCGGCATTGCCGAGCGCGACATCCAGACCAGCGGCATCAACCTCAGCCCGCAGTACCGCTACGCCGAGAACGAAGCGCCGAAGATCACCGGCTACCAGGCCAGCAACACCGTCAGCCTGAAGGTTCGCGACATCAGCAAGCTGGGCAAGGTGCTGGACAGCCTGGCCGCACAGGGCGCAAACCAGATCAACGGCCCCAGCTTCGAGATCGACCAGCCGGAACCGGTGTATGACGAAGCCCGCCTGGCCGCGCTGAAGAAGGCCCAGGCCCGCGCCGAGACCTATGCCAAGTCGCTGGGCCTGCGCGTGCGCCGCATCGTCAGCATTTCCGAAGGCAGCCAGGGCGGTTTCCGGCCGATGCCGATGATGGCCATGGCCGCTGGTCGTGCCAACAAGATGGAAATGGATACCGCGGTGTCTCCGGGCGAAACCACCGTCTCGGTCAACCTGGACGTTGTGTTCGAACTGGGCCGCTGAGCAACGCGGCCATTGCAATCGGAACGGCGCCTACGGGCGCCGTTCTTGTTTCAGCCACTTACCTTGGTGAGCTGGCCGGCATTTTTTGTGGGAGCGGCGCAAGCGACGAAGCTGGAACTATCGAACCCATCAGCAGCTGTGCCACCTGACGCGGCACCTGCTTCGCGGCTTTCGCCGCTCCCACAAGAGCCGGCCTTCGCACCCAAAAGCTGTCCGCCAGCTGACCAAATACAAGCCCCCTGCTTGCCGAACTCGCAAATAACAGGCGCACTGCAGCCACGGGACGCAAATCAGCAACCCCGTCCCGTGTCATCGCGCGTTGTTCTCTGTCACACGCCCACGCATGGAGGTGGAATATGGTCCGCACGCAACAACGCAGTCCTTCCCTGCACGTAGAACCCTCGCGCATCCTTGCCTACAGCACGGCCCTGGCCCTGCATGCATTTGCCTTGGGCTTGCTGTTGATTCCGCTGTCACAGGTACCGATCCACAACGAAGCGGTGCGTGAGCGTTGGCAGGTCCCCGACGTCAAACCCATCATCCCCAACCCGCCCACACCGCCGGTCGATGTACCGGTGACCCACAGTCCGTCACCGCCGCGGCAACCGGCGCTGGCGGCACCGGTGGACAACGCACCGATGCCGATCTTCGCTACCGAAGCGGTCGTCACCGCGCCGGTGGATGTTGCACCCGCGATCGACAACAGCCCGGCCATCGATCCAATCGGCGCATCCACACCGCTGCAGGGCGTGCAGCTGCGCTACCGCAACGCTCCGGCGCCGAGCTATCCGCGTGATGCACTGATCGCCGGCGCACAAGGCACGGTGACACTACGGGTCTTGGTGGATGTGGATGGTTCGCCGCTGGAAGTCAGCATCGAACGCAGCAGCGGCAACCGCAGCCTGGACAACGCCGCCCGCAGCCAGGTGCTGCGCCGCTGGAAGTTCCAACCCGCAACTGACGGTGGCCGTCCGGTACAGGCCTATGGCCTGATCCCGGTCGACTTCAAACTTGGCTAACAGTTCTGGCTACCGTTCATGGCAGCGAGTTGAGGTGCTGCCATGGGCACTGCCAGCCCAGCCCCAACAGCGAGCGTCGCCATGCTGGGAAAAGTTCGATAGCTTCCGCTCGCGCCATGTTGAGAGCTCGCTCGCCTTGTGCGAGCCGTGCTCGCGCCCTATACGTCACACCAGCTTGAACAACAGGCAAAAAAAACCCGCATCTCGCGATGCGGGTTTTCAATTAAAACTTGGCGCCCGAAGTTGGACTCGAACCAACGACCCCCTGATTAACAGTCAAGTGCTCTAACCGGCTGAGCTATTCGGGCGGGGAGGCGCATTCTATACGTTAATTACGCGCGATGGTAGGGGTGATTGGCCAACATCGCCGCTGCGCGATACAACTGCTCGGCTACGACCAGCCGAACGAGCATATGCGGCAAGGTCAGCGGGCCTATCGACCACTTCTCATCTGCCACTGCGGATACTTCTGCCGCGTGCCCTTCCGGGCCGCCAATCAGGAACGCCAGATCGCGCCCCTGCGTGCGCCAATGCTCCAAGCGCTGTGCCAGCTGCTCGGAACTGAGTTGGCGGCCTGGCACGTCCAACGCCACCACATAGGGATTCTTGGGCAGCGCGGCCAGTACCCGCTTACCCTCGTCCTCGATCGCACGCTTGGGATCGCGGCCCTTGCCGCGCAGTCCTGGCTCGATTTCGACCAGCTCCAACGGCAACCAATGCGACAGCCGCTTCTGGTATTCGGCAAACCCCTGCGCCACCCACGCCGGTGCGCGTTCGCCGGTGGCGATCAATCTGGCTTTCATGCATGGCCTCCTTTCAAACGGCACAAACGAAGACGGCGCCCTGCGGCGCCGTCACAGAAGCTGCGGCCTTCAGGCTCAGCCAGCATCCTGCTCGTCTTCGTCGTCATAGGCCGAGCGCGGCTGGTCGCCAACGGTCCACAGACGCTCCAGCGCATACAGCTCGCGCACGCGCGGCAGCATGACGTGGACGATGACGTCGCCCAGGTCGACCAGCACCCACTCAGCTTCGCGCTCGCCTTCCACGCCCAGCGGCATCACGCCCAGGTTCTTGGCAAAGCGCACCACTTCCTCACCGATCGACTTGACGTGACGGGTGGAGGTACCGGAGACCACCACCATGTAGTCAGCCACGCTGGACTTGCCACGCACATCGAGCTCGACGGCATCCCGGGCCTTGATCTCCTCAAGGGCGGAGTGAACGGACGCCAGCAGGGCCGGTACGGAGGGTGCCGGGCTGGGCATTTGGGTCTTGATGACTTGGGCTTCGGTGGTCAAAGCAGCAGAACTCGATGAATTAAGGGGAACGATTATAGAGAACATGGCCGCTGCCGGCATTCACGCCCGCGCGGCACTGCCATAAAGGCCTTGCGCAAGGATGTACCCGGCCACCGCCGAAGGCAACAAATCCCGCCATTGCCCGCCGCTGGCGATGGCGGCCCGCACCTCGGTCGCGGACTCGGCATGCAGCGGCTGGCGCAGCCGCCAGACCCGTCCTGCCGGGCTATCAATCAGACTTTCGGCCGAGCCGGCCCAAGCTCCGTCCAGCCGACGCGCCAGTTCCACTGGCAACTCACCGTCCAAGCCGCTGCCCGGTCGTTCAGCAACCACGATATGCGCAAGATCGAGCAGATGCTCCCATTCATGCCAGCTCGGCAGGCCGAGCAGGCTGTCCGCACCCATCAGCATCGCCAGTGGCCGCTGCGGGCCGATCTGGGCACGGATCTCACGCAGGGTGTCCACGGTCCACGACGGCACACCGGGCTGGCGCTCAGCGCGTTGCAGCTCGCGGGTATCCACCAACAGACTGGGTTCTCCCGCTACCGCCAGTGCCAGCATCTGCGCACGCTGGGCAGCATTGGCACCGGGCGGGGCACGGTGCGGCGGATCGGCGGCCGGCATCAGGTGCACCGGCACCTGCAGCTCGGCTGCAGCGCAGCGCGCGATGGCCAGATGGCCGTTATGAAACGGATCGAAGGTACCGCCGTACAGCAGCCACAGGCCGTCGTCTGCGCCAGCAGCTGCCGGCGACAGCCCCGTAGCACTCATTCAGCGCACACCACGGACGAGCAGACGCACCGCGCGGGCTTCCGCCAGTGCAACCAGCAGTCGCTCGAGAGCAAGCCATGGATCGCCCTCGGCCCGCCCCTTGGCCATGCGATCGACCTGCGAGGCCTCGGCGACAAAGCGCTCCCAGCGGCGGGGATCGGGGTGGCGCTGCAGGGCACGCTTGAACGGCGCCTGGCGCGACTCCCAGATACCCTTGGATTTCATTTCCGCGGCCAGGTTGCCGCCACTGGCCTGCACCCGGGCCAGCCCGGCGGTGATCAGCAGTTCACGGATCAGGATCGGCATCAATGCAGCCACCGCCTCGCCCTCGGCGCGCAAGCCAGCCACCATCCGCAGCACAGCTGGCGCCTGCCCGGAGAATGCAGCCTCACTCAGCCTGAAGACGTCGTAGCGCGCAGCATCGGCGACCAGCGACTCCATCCTGGCAACATCCAGCGGCTGGCCATCGGCCAACAACGCCAGCTTGTCGATTTCCTGGGCTGCGGCCAGCAGATTGCCTTCCACCCGCTCGCTCAAGCGTTGCACGGCCGCAGGATCGGCACGCAAACCCTTGCTGCGCAGGCGCCGCTCGATCCAGTCAGCCAGCTCATGCGGCTTGATCGCCCAAGCCACTGACAGCACGCCAACCTTGTTGACCGCCTCGGCCCATTTGCCCTGGTGTGCCTTACTCCATTCGCCAGCGGTGATCAGCAGCACCACATCCGGCGCAGGCCGTGCGCAGAAGTCGCTGATCACCTCAGCGCCCTCCTTGCCCGGCTTGCCATTGGGCAGGCGTACTTCGACCAGGCGGCGCGCACTGAACAGGCTGGGCGCGTTGAAACTGGAGGCCAACTGCCCCCAATCAAAATCGCGACCATCAGCATCAAACACTTCGCGCTCGCCAATGCCATCGGCACGCGCCTTGGCGCGCACCGCATCAGCAGCTTCAATCACCCGCAACAGCTCAGGGCCGGCGATCAGGTACACCGGCGCCAAGGGCTGCGAGGCTATCTGGCTGGCCAGTTGTTCCGGTCGCAGCTCCATTGTTCAGCCCCTATGCGTCTGCGTAGCGCCAGGACGCGTCAACTCAGTGCGCCCCACCCGCTGCGTCCTCCGCAGGCTTGGGTGCCTGCAGGGCTTTCTCCACATCGGCGCGGACCACGCTGTCGATACGGCGCAGGATCGAGGCAGACATTTCGCGACGCAGCTCATCGGCAAGGATTTCGCGCTCGGTGGTGGTACCGGTGGAATCCTGCGGCGGCGACACATAGTCGCGCGACAGCTCCACCGCCTGTTCCGGCACGATCACGCCGCCGTCCGGACGCAGGAACGAGAACACCACCGCGTAGCGCAGGCTGTATTCCTGGGCACGGCCTTGGCCGTCGATGGCGATGGGCAGGTCACCCCAGCGCTCGGAGCGGATCAGCAGCCGGGCGACGCCTGGCGTCTTGCCAGCCACAGCGAGCGTATCGCCGTCCTCCACCACGGTGGCACCAGAGGAGCGCAGGCCGCGGTTGAGGAACTTGACCAGCTCGCTGTAACGCACCGCTGAATCCACCTGCACCGCCGGCATATCGGCAGGCAGCGCGAGCTTGTTACGCAGATGGAAACCGCACCCAGTGAGGGTGGCAGCGAGAATCAGGGCAGTCAGGTATCGAGTCATGCACACAGTCTGGAGGAGCCGGCCGGGAGCGGCAACAGGCAGCAAGCCTGCCTGATGCCGCGTGAACTGCACTTGAGATACCCGTTGCGGCTTACGCCGCAACGATGTTGACGATCTTGCCTGGCACGATGATGACCTTGCGGATCGTCAACCCGACCAGGAACTTGGCCGTGTTCGGCTCGTCCTTGGCCAGGGTTTCGATCAGCTCGCGCGAGGTATCGGCGGCCACGTCGATGGTGCCACGCAACTTGCCGTTAACCTGCACCGCCAGGGTCAGCGAATCCTTGACCAGCGCAGCGGTATCCACCTGCGGGAACGGCTGGTCCTCGAGCAGGGTCTGCGCGTGGCCCAACAGCTGCCACATCGCATGGCAGGCATGCGGGGTGATCGGGTTCAGCAGCAGCACTGCTGCCTGCAGGGCTTCCTGACGCACCGCACGGCCCTGTTCGCTGGCATCGTCGAATTTGGCAAGGGTGTTGAGCAGCTCCATCACCGCGGCGATGGCGGTATTGAAGGCGTGACGGCGACCGTAGTCGTCACTGACCTTGCTGATGGTTTCGTGGGTCTTGCGACGGATCGCCTTCTGCTCGGTAGTCAGCGCAGCAGCATCCAGGGCCGGCGCAGCGCCGTCGGCGGCGTGCTTGTGCACCATTGCCCACAGCCGGCGCAAGAAGCGCGCCATGCCGTCGACGCCGGCCTCGTTCCATTCCAGCGACTGTTCCGGCGGCGCAGCGAACATCGAGAACAGGCGTACGGTGTCAGCGCCGTACTTGGCCACCATGGTCTGCGGGTCGACGCCGTTGTTCTTGGACTTGGACATCTTCTCGACGCCGCCGATCACCACCGGCTGGCCGTCTTCACGCAGGGTCGCGCCAGTGATGCGGCCGCGTTCGTCGCGCACCGTGTCCACGTCGGCCGGATTGAACCAATCCTTGGAACCGTCGCTGTTCTGGCGATAGAAGGTCTCGGCGATGACCATGCCCTGGCACAGCAGGTTCTGCGCCGGCTCGTTGCTGTCCACCATGCGCGCATCGCGCATCAGCTTGTGGAAGAAACGGAAATACATCAGGTGCAGGATGGCGTGTTCGATGCCACCGATGTATTGGTCGACCGGCAACCAATAGTTGCCACGCTTGTCCACGGCTTCGCGAGCACCTGGCGAGGTGTAGCGGGCGTAGTACCAGCTCGACTCCATGAAGGTGTCGAAGGTATCGGTTTCGCGCTCGGCCGCGCCACCGCAGTCCGGGCAGGTGGTCTTGCGCCATTCCAGGTCAGCCTTGATCGGCGAACCGGTTCCATTCAGCGTCACGTCTTCCGGCAGGATCACCGGCAACTGGTCTTCCGGCACCGGCACCGCGCCACATTTGTCGCAGTAGATCACCGGGATCGGGCAACCCCAATAGCGCTGGCGGCTCACGCCCCAGTCGCGCAGACGGTAATTGACGCGGCGCTGGCCCTGGGCCTTGCGCTCGAAACGCTCGGCCAGTGCCTCGAACGCGCCCTGGAAATCCAGGCCATCGAACTCGGCGGAATTGACCAACTCGGTTTCGCGGGTCTTGTCGCCGTACCAGTCCTGCCAGCGGCTGTCGTCGTAGCTGCGCTCGTCGTCGTTCTTCGGCGACTTCAGCGCGATGACCTGCAGCTTGGGCAGCTTGTACTTGGTGGCGAACTCGAAATCACGCTGGTCGTGGCCCGGAACGGCCATTACCGCGCCGGTGCCGTAGCCCATCAGCACGAAATTGGCGACCCAGATCGGCACCTGCTCGCCGCTGACCGGATTGATGGCCTTCAGGCCGGTGTCCATGCCGCGCTTTTCCTGGGTTTCCAGCTCTGCTTCGGAGACGCCACCCTGCTTCAGCTCAGCCAGCATGGCGGCCAGCTGCGGATTGTTCTTTGCGGCATGCACGGCCAGCGGGTGTTCGCCGGCAATGGAGACGAAGCTCACGCCCATCACCGTGTCCGGGCGGGTGGTGAACACGCGCAGCGAATCCAGTGCAGCGCCATCCACATCACGCACGTCGAACTGGATTTCCAGGCCCTCGGAGCGACCGATCCAGTTGCGCTGCATGGTCTTGACCGAATCCGGCCAGCCCGGCAATTCGTCCAGGCCGTCCAGCAGCTCCTGGGCGTAATCGGTGATTCGCAGGAACCACTGCGGGATCTCGCGCTTCTCGACCAGTGCGCCGGAACGCCAGCCGCGGCCATCGATGACCTGCTCGTTGGCCAGCACGGTGTTGTCGACCGGGTCCCAGTTCACCACCGAATTGCGGCGGTAAGCCAAGCCCTTGCGCATCAGACGGGTGAACATGCGCTGCTCGTGGACGTAGTAATCCGGCGTGCAGGTAGCGAATTCGCGCGACCAGTCGATCGCATAGCCCAGCGACTTGAGCTGGCTGCGCATGTGGCCGATGTTGGCGTAGGTCCACTTGGCCGGCGCGGTCTTGTTCTTGATCGCGGCGTTTTCGGCCGGAAGACCGAAAGCATCCCAGCCCATCGGCTGCAGCACGTTATGGCCAGTCATGCGCTTGTAGCGGCTGATGACGTCGCCAATGGTGTAGTTGCGCACATGGCCCATGTGCAGTGCACCGGACGGGTACGGAAGCATCGACAAGCAGTAGAACTTGGGCTTGTCCGAGGTTTCGTTTACCTCGAATGCTTTCTCGGCCTCCCAGAACTTCTGGGCGGCGGCTTCAACCTGCTGGGGATCGTAGATATTCGGTTCGACGCTGGACATGTCAACGCTGGGCAACGGCAAAGCGGCAAAGGGTACCGCAGTGCATCATTGCACTCCAATCCGGGCGCGGACCAGCATCCAGCAAGAATCGCAGGTCATTGAAATATAGAGCTTTTAATAAACCAGCAGATTCTCGGGCCAGCGCCGGGCGCGTCGCTTGCGCGTTCGCTGCCCCGCCAGTGGGGTAATTGTGCCGCGCCACTCAGCTGCGCGGCGGTGCCAGCCGGGCGGCGCCAAACAGCCATACCAGCCAACCCAGGAACGCCAAACGCTGCGCCATGGCTACCGGCATGGCGACCTCGAACAGGAAGGCACTGCAGACAGCCCAAAGCGCGCAGACCACGGTCAGTGTCGACAAGGACCGCCAGCCACTGGCCTTGCCTGCCCCAAAGCGCAGGGTGATGGCGGCAGCAGTGAACGCCAGCAGCCACAGCAACCAGGCGCTGGCGTGGAACTGGCTGGCGCGGTTCTCGATATCCTCCACATCCAGCGGAAACAGCCCCATCGCGGCAAAGGCGATGGCGGCCAACAGCAGCATCTGCCCACCTACCCGCAGCGGACGCGGCGCGCTGGCCGGCATGCGCAGGATCAGGTCCAGCATCGCTATCGCCGCCAGCAGGCCTGGCACCACGAAGCCAAGCAGACTGAAGGTGGTGCCACCAGGGATGCCACGAGCGCCCAGCAAGGACACCGGGTGCAACATCTGGTCGTAGCCGTGCAGCTGCGCACCGAAGCCCGCCACCGCGGCAATGAACACCGCCGCCGCCGCGGGACCAGCCCAGGCCATTACATTGTTCCACTTCAACACAGCACACCTTGTCCCGCTCTGGCCGGGGCACAGCTGCCACGACTACCAGCCGCCATTGTGCGGGTTACGACCGACAATGACATCGGCCGCATGCTTTGGCTGCCAGCACTCAGCCGCCAGTCACAGCGATTTCCACCCGGCGGTTCGGCGCCAGACAGTCCAGCAGTGCTGCGCCGGCAGTGTCGTCACACTGCACCAGGGGCGCGCTGTTGCCGCGTCCTTCGGCATGGATCGCGGCAGCGGGAATACCTTGCTGCACCAGATAGCTGCGCACGCTCTGTGCGCGCCGCCGCGACAACTCCATGTTGTAGGCATCACTGCCGATGCGATCGGTGTAGCCGATGATGTTCAGCGTCTCCGTCGCAGTGCTGGCACTGAGTGCTTGCACGAACTCATCAAGCTTTGCCCTGCCTGCGGCTGATAAATTGGCACTGTCAAAGGCGAACAGAGCGTCAGCCGACAGCCGCAGCGGCGCCACCGCCGGTGGTGGCGGAGGCGGCGCCGGCGCAACGGGGGCGGGAGCCGGTTCCAGCAGGGCCGCGCAGCTGCCCGGCTTCCATCCCTGCCCAGTGGCCACACCTTTGGAATCGAACCTGACCTGGAACTGGCATTGGATCGGCTCAGCGCCAACCGAGCGACGGAAGTTGAATACATAATTCCACTCGCGCACACCCCACAAACCCTCGTTGAACTGTGGCGTACCCAGCAACTCCTGGATCTGACGCTTGTTCATGCCTGGCGCGTACTGGCGCAGGTTGTCCAGATTCACATAGGTGCCGCCCGCGGGATAGGCGCGAGCCGGGTCCGGAAACTCCTCTCGCACGTTGTCCTTGCCACAGGCGGTCAGCGTTGCCAGCAAGACAAGTGCGGTCCATTTCCTGTTCATAACGTCCTCGATGCGTAGCCAGGGTTGTCTGCTTGCAGGTAGCCGTTCGCAGTGTTCACCACTGGAAACCGGCACCGATGGTCACCCCGCCATCGCCGCGGGTATTGGCCGAGCCACTGAGCTTGTAGATCCAGCGGCCGCCATCGGTGACACCCGACACGCCCACCGCCATGCTCGACTCGCCGTGGAAGGTACTGGCCGCCATCGACGCCATGCGCCTACCCGCCTCGGTGGGCTGCGGCAGACCCGCCATTGCCATTGCAGAGGCGACGCCGGCAGAGGCCCGGTCATCGATGCGCTTGATGTCGCGAGTGACATCATTGAAGCGTTGATCGGTGTAGTTCTTCGACCAGTCCATGACCTCCCCCATGCCTTTGTTGAGTTGTGCGACATTGACTGCATCGGTGGGCGCCACGCCGGTACCCACGTTGTGGATGACGGTACTGGTGCCCGGCCGCCCCATGGTCACGCTGGCATAGTTGGTGCTGCCGTCGGTGTTCTGGTCATAGCGCACCGTACCTTGCTGCGAAGCCTGCAGCTGGCGCACGTTGACCGCATCGGTGGCCGCGGTGCCATCGCCTACATTGGTTATCTGCCGCTCGGCGCCCGCAGCACCGACCGATACGGTGTTGGCACGGGTTGCCACCGAGCCCGCCCCCAACGCCACGCTGCCGGCGGCGGATGCGTTGGCACCGTTGCCGATGGCCACCGCCTGATTGCCGCTGGCCGTTGCTTGCGGACCAGCAGCCACGCTGTCCTGGCCGGTAGCCGAAGCGGCTGCCTTGGTTGAATTGACGGCGAAATACTGGTTGCCGGCGCCTCCGTTCTGGATGTTGTCGATGCGATTGTTGACGTTGACGATGGAGCCGTTCATTGCAGCCAGTGCATCGGTGACATTGCCCAGCGTCTGCTGGCTGCCAACACCGCTACTGTTGATCGAAGTGACGTTGAAGCTGGCGGCGCTCCACTGCCCGGTGCTGCTGTTGTACTGCAGCGTGCCGCCGATGGCCGACGCAAGCGCCTGGTTGGTTGCGGCCAGCTGCCCACCGTTGACCGCATCCAGGCTGCCAGTGGTGACACTGCCGGCAGCCACGTTGCCCAGGGCCACCGCCGCACCACTGCCATTGCC
Source organism: Stenotrophomonas sp. STEN022 (assembly GCF_056760155.1). Lineage (NCBI taxonomy): Bacteria > Pseudomonadati > Pseudomonadota > Gammaproteobacteria > Lysobacterales > Lysobacteraceae > Stenotrophomonas > Stenotrophomonas sp. STEN022. The sequence goes on along the minus strand of NZ_JBRREG010000017.1, from coordinate 17,416 downwards.
GGTCAAACGTACTGCATTGGTCGGATTACCGGCGGCGTCGGCGATGTATTTCACCGCCAAGGGATCGCTGCTGCCCGGGACATTGCCCGGCAACAGATTGCGCAGGTTGAGCAGCGAATCGCTGATGGAGCTGAACGCGCTGCCGATGTTTGCATAAGACTGCAGCGAAGCCGCACCCAGCACACCAATGCTGTTGATCTGGTAGTTCGGCGCGCCAAGTACACCACCGTTGAAGGTCGCACCGCCCCCCAGATACGCCGCCATCGAGCTGCCCAGCCCAAACAGCTGGCCACCATTGACCGCCTCCATGCTGCCCGCTGCGACCGAGCCAGCGGCAAGATTGGCCAGCACAGTGCCGCTGACCGCCTGACCACTGCCCAGCGTCACCTTGCTGTAATTGACAACACCATTGACGTCTTCGTCGTAGACCACGGCGGCCAGCCCCAGATCATCAATCTGGTCCAATGCGCCACGCAGCTGCTTGACGTTCACCGCATCGGTGTCCTGGCTGCCCGCGGCGACATGGGTGATCTGGCGCTCACGTCCCGCCGAACCCACCGCCACTTCACCTATGGAAGTCTGGGTAGCGGTCAGGCCGAACGCCGTGTAGTTGTCCTGGCCGCCGCGGGCGGCATTGGATTTGAAGCCCAGCGCCACGCTGTTGGCCTTGTCCGAAGTTGCACCAGCACCGAGCAGGGTCTGCGCGTTGGCCGTGCCCTTGGCGCTGTCACCAACCACCACCGAATGGCCCAGTCGGGCGTCATAGTCTGCCGTCGGGACACCGGTCTTGCCGCCTGCAGCATCGATGAACACCTGGTCTGCCGTCTGCGTTGCCAACCGGTGCTCGGCGTTGCTGCCGATCACCACTTCCTTGGAGCCATTTGCAAACGCGCCGTCACCGATCAGCACCTGGTAATCCTGCGCTGCGGGCACTGCCCAGCATTTGGCAGTCACCGCACCCAGCACGTTGAGGCAGTCGGAGGCCCAGCCCGGAGCGCCGTCCGGCAACACCAGGCCAAGCAGGCCGCCCGGATCGCCGTTGTTGATATTGGTGATGTAGCTGTCGGAGGTAACCCCTCCGATCAGGGTCAAATGCGAGTTGCCGCCGGTGCTCAAACCACCCAGCCCGTCCAGCAGACTGCCTACCGGACTCAGATTAACCACCGGCAAACCCAGCACCGATACCTCGGAATAGGTCTGCATCACGTTGGTGCTGTTGACCTTCAGGCTGCCGCTGTTGATATAGCCGTTGCCCCCCAGAATGGAGGTAAGCGGCGAATCCACCAGTTGGTTCACCGAGCCAACCAGCCCACCATTGCCGACGATCAGGCCAGATGGGCCTGCGCTGGGTGCCGGCGGTGCAGCGGGCACCACCGGAGTGCCGGTGAGGCCGCCAACAACGTTCGACAACCCACCGGTCACACCACCGATCACGCCACTCAGTGCACCGGTCACACCACCCACGCCCGATCCAGAGCCGACGATGCCGCCCAGCGTATTGCCGGTCGCACCCAGCAGCGTGGAAGCAGTGTTGTCGACCGTTTCCAACAGATTCTGCAACGTGCCAGTCACGTCGCCATTGGCTAGCGCGCCGGTCGTGTCCTGCAGCCCGCCGGTCAGCGTGCCAACCGTATTGGTGACACCTGCGCCCAACGTGTTCGAGCCGGTCACACCACCCACCACCGCACCGAGAAGATCGCCGACGCCGTCCAGCACAGGCGCAGTGCCATCGACCACGCCATTCACAGCACCACCCAGACCGGTACCCTCGACCAGCCCGCCGGTCAGATCTTCAACGGCACCCACCGTGCCGGTCACCACACCAAGCACCGGATTGCCACTTTGCTTTGCGCCTGGCAGCAACAGGTCACCCACACCGGCAACGCCACTGCCCAGATGACCGGTAACCGAGGTCACCGTCGTGCTGGCATGCGAGGTAAGCGTTTCGACCGCAGCCACGGGCTGGCCGGCCAGCACCTCGCCAGCCACTTCCTTGACCGCGCCCACCGTTGAAGCCAGCGCACCCTGCAACGGGCTTCCACCCTGTTGCCCCGGCAACAGCCCACCGACCACAGCTTCGACGCCACTGCCCAGATGCTGGCCAATCGGCGTCAACGTCGTCCCCACATGCGAGGTGAGTGTTTCCAGCGCAGCCACCGGCTCGCCGGTCAGCACTTCGCCAGTGAGCTCTTTGACCGCACCAGCCGTTGAAAGCAATGTTCCATGCAACGGGCTTCCGCCCTCCTCCTTGCCCGGCAGCAGCACCGCGGCGATGCCTTGCAGTCCCGCGCCGGTTCCGGTCAGCGGGCCAACCGTTGCAGTGACCGCAGCATTGGCCGAAGCCGCCAGCGGCTTCACTGCGAGCGCAGCATCAGCTACGACTGACAGCGCGGCTGCTGGTGACGTCGCCCCGCCATGCTGGTGCAACTTCGGCAGCGCAGCTCGCACACCTACTTGTGCGCGTATTGGCGCTGTTGCAGCAGCAACACGCGATTTGACCATGACAGTCGTCGACGCCTCCACCTGCAGCACCGCCGGCAATCTCACCGAGGCGTTGAGCGCAGTACCAGCGCCGACTGTCGGCAGGCTGGTGGCGACAATCTGCTGCGCGTCGGTGTTGCTGTACTTGGCGACCAGGTCCTGCAGGTCGGCAAGCTTTGCGTCGGTTGCCCACGCTGGCCCGGCCATCGCCAGCGCGATGGCGCTGCCCAGACCAGCCAGACGCCACGACATCGACGGCGACAAGCTTGCCGGACCAGAACGTTTCCCCTGTGCGCTGGCCAGTTCGGAACCTACGACGAAGGCATTGAGTGTGCGGTTCCAGACCAAACGATAAATGCGGTTCATGTGGCGCCTCCGGTTCGACCTATCCGGGCGCGGACAGGTCTTGGTTCGTGAGGCCAGTACAACGCTTGTGCACGCGTTGGTTTGCCCACATCCGGCACATCCATAGGGCAATTTGGCAAAGCGATACCCGTTAGCGGCACGCAGATGCACGTATTCGGCAACCACGGCGATTAAGTGATGGGCATCACAGCGGCTCTACCTAGCTCAGGCAGGTGAGTAAGTTCCACGCATCAAGGTCTCGCTCGGCAACTCACCAAACACCTTGCGGTAGCTGTCGGCAAAACGCGACAGATCCCACAGGCCGCAGCTCAACGCGATTGACTTGACCGACTTGCGGCCTGCATCCGCACTGGACAGGCTGCGGCAGGCCTCACATAGGCGCAGCATCGACAGGTAGCGCACCGGGGAAATCCCTACCAGCTCCTCGAAGGCATAGCGCAGTGCGCGCTCGCTGACGCCGGCGGCGTCGCACAGCTCGTGCATATAGATGTGGCGTCGAAGATTCGCATACATCATGTCCTCGGCGCGGCGAAAAATCAGATAACGAGCGCGTCGACTGCGATTGCAGCCTGCGCGTTCCGGCGCGCCATTGGTCACTACCTCCTTGACGTGCGCATCAAGCATCGCGTCTATCTCGTCGCCGCCGACTTCGCCTTGGTGTATGCGCTCGTGCAACCCTTGGTAATAAGCCTGCAGCGGAATGTGCGGGCGGTTGCTCAACACCGGTACGCCGACCGCTTCTTCGAGAAGACCACCGAGACGTTGCGCTGCCGCGCGTTCCTGGAAGCGCTTGAGCGGGACCAGCACAAAGGTCATCCGACTGCCGGCACCCAAGGCAAATTCGGTAACACCCTCAGGCATTACCGACACGATATTGCCCGATACCAGTGGCACGCCATGGCACCAGCTGGTGTCCGGGTCCGCCGTCTGCAGGCACCCCAGCAGGCACCAATCCAGTGGCAGCATGAAGCGACCACGTGTCCGTGCGCCGACCTCGAACGTGCACAACAAGGCCTGGTCGTGAACAAACGAGGTGATCGACGCCGTGGGTGGCTGATCATCAAGCAACACCAATTCAACGTGGCACACGCGAAGCGTGCCGCTCAGCGACGCCAGATCAAATGATCGCAAACCGTTTCCGCCGACTACCGCATCCATGTGAACGCCTTTGCGCCCCCCTGAGTTGGGGACACGCTTCAGAAGCCCGACCATCCGTTGCAGGTAAACGAACAGAACCTGCAATCCCCTGCCGCACAGCCTGAAACTCGCATTACGGAACCGCCAAGACAGACGCATTCAACATCCTTTGCGCCTTGGATACTGACAAAAAAAACAAGTCTTCACGCCGGCTCCGCCATCCACTAATCGCGAAATCCATCACATATATGAAAAACAATTCATTTTTGCCGAATCTGCGCATCTGTGCGGGGGCCCGATTGCAATGATGTTTCCGGGCATGCGCTGCATGCCGACAGGGGACAACGGAAGCAAAGGTAGGGAACTGCCGGCACAACCCGGCAACCTGAGCAACCGTCGGCACACTCTTGCCGGTGTCATGAGCATCCCAATGACCTCAATCGGGCAGCAATGCCCATCGCCCGGCTTTCTGTCGGTGCAACACCGACACCGGGTCATCAGGGAGAACATCATGAACGCACAGCTGCGCAGGTTTTTCCGGGAAGAAGACGGTGTCACCGCCCTTGAGTATGGACTGCTGGCCGCGGTGGTGGCCGGGCTTATTATTTTCTTCGCCCGCGATGGCCTGATGGAGGTTTTCACAACCGTGCTCGCCAAACTAACTGCACTGGTCAATGGCGCCGATTCGGGCGGCGGCAGCGGCAGTGGCGGCATGATCTGAGCCAAGCACGAGGCCACCAACATGACCTTTGCCTACCTGGTCGCGCTGTTGCTCGGGGCTCAGGTCGCCATAAGCGACCTGATGGCCCGTCGCGTTTCCAACCGGGTACTGCTATCCGTGTTGGCGTGCACAGCCGGTATGCAGCTGTTGCAGGTCGGGGGCTCGCCGCCGTTCGCCGATTGTCTGCTTGGTGGCGCGCTCGGACTGGCGGTACTACTGCCGTTCTACGCCATCGGCTGGATGGGTGCGGGCGACGTGAAATTGTTTTCCGTCATCGGCTTTCTGCTCGGAAGCAGCGTGCTGCTATCGGTCTGGGTCATCGCCAGCCTGGCTGCCGGAGCCCACGCGCTGCTCCTCATCGCATGGCCTTCGCTAGCACTGTATGCACCGCCCCGGCTCTTACGAGCGGTGCAATCGCTACAAGGCCCAGCCGTTTTTCACGACTGGCAGATGGATCTGCGTTCTGCACGCCAAGGTCGACGTGGCATTCCCTACGCCGCCTACATGGGCCTGGCATTGATAGCAGTCGTATTGCAGGGAGGTACGCATGCCTAGGTATCCATCTCCAGCCCGGCACCCTTCAAGCCGGCACCTTCCAAATCGGCAGCGGATACGCGGTGTCGTAACCATCGAGTTCGCCTTGATGATGATGTTTGGCGTATTGCCCTTGCTGTTCATCACCTTCACCGGAGTGATGATTTTCGCCGCACAGCAATCATTGGCGTTGGCCGCCGGTGAGGGGGCTCGTGCATCCTTGCGCTATGGAACCACCGCAGAACGGCGCAGCAATGCCTGCCAGGCCGCCGCACGTTCGATGCAATGGCTGTTGAATTATTCCAAGACATCGGCCGCCTGCAGCAGTGCCAATGCCGCACCGATCGCGGTCTCTCAACCTTATGTCTGCGCTGCCGATAGCACTGTCAAGTGCATCAAGGTGACCACCTATTACGACCATGATGCGCATCCCTTCATGCCGGGCACTGGCACCTTGATGGGCTGGACCATGGGCAAGTCATTGAGCAGTACCGCCGTTGTTCAACTGGATCTAGGCGACCGCTAAACGCGGACTCCAAGGGGGAGGAGCTTCAAGATGCCCAAGGCAATACGCATAGCTGCAATCCTGCTGTTGGCCGTGGCAGCACTGTTGATGGTGCTGGCCTTCGGAATCGGCCGGCGCGCAACGCCGACCGCCGAATCCAGCAGCGCGACGCTACCGGTCAACCCACCCAAGCGGATGATGGTGGTCGCCAGCAAGGATCTACCCGCCGGCCAACCGATCACCGCTGCCGATCTCACCATCGCCGAAATGGCCTTGCCACCAGTCAACGGCTACACCGCGATCAGCGAGGTGGAAGGACGCACGCCGGCAAGGAACATCGCTGCCGGCGCGCTGATCACCAGCCAACAATTGCTGCAAGGCATCGCCATTGGCATCAAACCCGGTGAACGCGCCGTAGCCGTGCCAGTTGACGAGCTCGCCGGGGTCAGCAACCGCGTCACGCCCGGCGACTACGTCGATGTATTCATGAGTCTGCAGGACCCATCCAGCGCTGGCAGCGGCCAGACCAATACCCAGGCGCGACTGTTGCTCTCTCGCCTGCAGGTACTGGGCTACGGCAACGCCGATGTTGGCCAAACCAGCAACCGCGCCGACGAACAGGGCAACGAGGTTGGCACGTCGTCACCGGAGCCGGGCAGCCGTGCCGAAACCATTGCATCCCGCGATGGCCGTAGCAGTGGCTCTGCAAACGCGGATGCGGCGCAGGCGCGCAGTGCGATCCTGGCCGTTCCGGTGCAGGATGCCGGGCGCTTGTTGCTGGCCGCACATAGCGGCAAGTTGTTCTTGGCGCTGCGCAATCCCGGCGACACTGGATTGGCGGATGAATCCATCTTTACGACGCCGGCAGCGGTGCTGGCGCTACGCGGAAATCTTGACGAAGCGGCGGCCGACGCCGCCTCCCGCCCGGAAAACCGCGCCTACGCGGGTATCGACCTGAACGGACTGGCCGGCAGCAGCCGCCGGCCAGCGCCGGCGGCAAGCACGGCGTCGGCCGCACCGCAACGCCAACGTGGCGTACGTCCAGCCCCCCGCCAAGGCATCGAGATCATCCGCGGCACGCCCCCTTCCAATCAGCAGTCTTCGCCATGACCGGGGGAATCATCTTGCACCAGCGTTCTTCCATCACCGCACCTGCGTTGTTCACCTTGGCGCTATTGGCGATGAGTGGCTTCATGCCACCGCTGACCCAGCCCGCGCAGGCACAGGCAAGCAGCAACAGCGTTGTGCTCGAACTCAACGAGCAACGCCCCTGGAACCTGCCAGCCGGCGTCGAACGGATCGCCATCGCCGACCCATCCATCGCAGACATCACCCGCATCGGCCGCAACAGCGAAGCCTTGCTGGTGGGCAAGTCCGCTGGCAGTACCACCTTGCTGTTGTGGCTGCAGAAGCAGGCCGCGCCAACGCGCATTCGGGTTGACGTGCGCAACGCGGTACAGGGCGGACTACTGGATGGCAGCGCCAATGGGCTCACTGTGCAGGCTGGCCAGGCGCTGCTGTCAGGCAGTGCGGGCTCATTGCTTGAGCACGAAGCACGCCGCAAAGCAGCGGCTTCGGCTATCGGCGAAAAAGGCGTGATCAGCGACGCGACCACCATCAGCAGCGGCGGCGTGGTGCAGGTCGAAGTCAAAGTGGTGGAGTTCAACAAGAGCGTGCTGCGCCAGGTCGGCATCAGCTTCAAGAACATCAATGGCGGCTTCAGCTACGGCATCAGCTCGCCGAGTGGCAGCAATGACGGTGGTGCGCTTTCATCGGCATTCAAGCTGGTCGCCAAGTCCATCCCCGGCGCCTGGGATGCCAATATTGACCTGCTGCAGGCCAATGGCATGGCGCGGGTGCTCGCCGAGCCAACCCTGGTAGCACTGTCTGGCCAGAGTGCTAGCTTTCTTGCCGGTGGCGAACTGCCGATCCTCGAGCCGCAAGGGCTTGGCACCACCACGGTGACCTTCAAACCGTTCGGCATCGGCCTGACGGTCACCCCCACTGTATTGTCGGCCGACCGCATCGCGCTGAAGGTGGCACCGGAGGCCAGCGATCTGGACTACACCCGCGGTATCACCCTGGATGGCACCCAGATTCCCGCCATCTCCACCCGCCGCGCCGACACCACGGTGGAGCTGGGCGATGGCGAGAGCTTCGTCATCGGCGGCCTGGTCAGCAGCCAGCTGTCCTCGAACGTCAACAAGATCCCGTTGCTGGGCGACATCCCGATTCTTGGCTCGTTCTTCCGCAACCTCAGCTACAAGCGCGAGGACAAAGAACTGGTGATCGTGGTGACACCGCGCTTGGTCAAACCGTTGGCGCGTGGCACTGAAATCCCACTGCCTGGACAACGCGAAGCACAACCCAAACTTCCGGTCTGGGGCGCATGGTTGCTGCACCCGGCCAGCCCCGACCAACTCCCTGGCTTCTCACGCTGAAGTGCCCCCATGCCCCCGGTGATGCCCTTGCCCCAGACCCAGAGCCATCCCGAATTGAATCTGCTGCTGTACGCACCAGATAACCGCCACATGGCGCGTCTGGGTTCCGTACTCGCGGGGCAGGCCAATCTGCGCTGGGTCGATAGTCGCGAAACCAACCCGCGCCAGCTGCTCGACGCCGCTGCCGGCTCGGCATTCGTGTTGCTCGACTATTGCGGTGGCAATGCTGCGTACTCCACCGATGTCGCCCGGCAACTGCACGCCCTGCCCGACTGCCCTGCACTGATTGGACTGGGCACTACCGGACCGGAACAGGCTGCACACCTGTTGGCAGCGATGCGCGCGGGCGTCTGCGACTTTGTCGATATCGACAACAGCACAGCCCAGATGCTGGAGGTGTTTGAGCGCGTCGGCGCGGCTCCCGGCCCGGTGCGCGCGAGCGCAGCACCGGAACTGCGCCCGGACGGTCGCCTGATCGTGCTATTGGGGGTGCGCCCCGGCGTGGGTACCAGCACCCTGGCAACCCATCTTGGCGTGAGCTTGGCCGAACAGAACCCGGTTTCGCCCGATGTTGCCGGCCTGCAGGGCTGGCTGCTGCTGATCGACCTGGGTCAACCCGCTGCTGACTCCGCGCTTTATCTGGGCATGGAAAGTCACTTCAGCTATGAAGAAGCATTGCGCAGCGTCGAGCGGATGGATCGCACCTTTGCCGGCACCGCATTTGCCCACCACGCCAGTGGCATGGCTCTGCTCGGAATCGCCAGTGGCAGCCTGCTGAAGAAACATGAACCCATCTCCCTGCTCGACCGCCTGCGCAGCGTGTTTCCGCTGAGCCTCTGCGATGTCGGCGGCCTACCGGTACAGCTGCTGCCGACCACGTTGCTCAAGAGCGCGTCCGAAGTCTGGTTGGTCACCGACCAGGCGATTGGATCGCTGGTGTCGCTGGACCAGACCATGCGCGAGCTGGAAAGCCGCGGCCTGCGCGACGAGCGCCTGCAGCTGATCGTCAACCGTTTCGACGCCAACGGCGGACTGGCCGATACCCAGATCGCACAGCGCTTCAACCTGCCCTTGTTGACCACCATTCCCGATCGTTCGCGGGTGCTGCGCTCCAACGCAGGACTAGGCCGTTTGTTGACGGACGCTGCTCCGCGTGACCCCTATGTCAAAGCGTTGCAGCCTTTGCTGCAACGCCTGGAAAGGCGGCGACCTGCAACCGCGCCAACCACCTTGCCGACCTCTCCGCTGGCACGTCTCGCCACTCTGCTGGGTAGATAACAATGGAAGACAAAGTCACCCCCTTGTCCCCGCGCATCGCCGCAGCAGCACTGTCAGTGGAGCCGTCGCCGAACGTGCCGTTCGAGCAGACCGAGCAGTTCCAGACCGTGCTGTCCGCGGCTCACGAGTATCTGTTGAACCATATCGAGGACCAGCGTGTCGACATCGACTCCTGGTCGCCGGAAACCATCGGCAAATTCGTGCGCACGCAGACCGCAGCCTTCGTCAGGGAATGGAAGATCCCGGTCAATGCACACGAGATGGAAGCCGTTGCCAGCGCCTTGCAGAAGGAACTGACCGGCTTTGGCCCGCTGGATGACCTGCTGCATGATCCGGAAATCGAAGACATCCTGATCAATGGCTACAAGGACGTACATGTATCGGCCGGTGGCATGCTGCGTCGGTCGACCCAGCGCTTCGGCGATGATCGCCACCTGCTGCGTATCCTGCGCCGCATCATCGCCCCGCTCGGCCGCCGCCTGGACGACTCCAACCCCATGGTCGACGCGCGCCTGCCCAACGGCGGCCGCCTCAACGCCATCATTTCGCCATTGGCCGTTGATGGACCAATGGTGTCGATCCGCAAGTTCCGCAAGGACCCGTTCACCCCCGATGAGTTGCTGGGACGCGGCGCCTTCGACAAGCCGATGTATGCCCTGCTCAACGCGATGGTGCGCGGCCGCTGCAACATCCTGATCTCCGGCGGCACCAGCTCGGGCAAGACCTCGCTGCTCAACGCGCTGGCAACCTTCATCCCACACAACGAGCGCGTCATCACCGTCGAAGACACCGCCGAGCTTGCCCTCAACCACCCGCATGTGGTGCGCCTTGAATCACGCATGGGCGGCTTTGACGGCAACGGCGCAGTCAGTATCCGCGAACTGGTACGCAACAGCCTGCGCATGCGCCCGGACCGCATCGTGGTCGGCGAAGTGCGTGGCGCCGAGGTGCTGGAAATGCTGCAGGCGATGAATACCGGCCACGACGGCTCGATGGCCACCGTACATGCCAACAACGCCCGCGACTGCCTGTATCGACTGGAGATGCTGGCCGGTTTTGCCGGCTTCCAGGGAAGCGAAGACAGCCTGCGCCGGCAAATCGCCGGTGCCATAGACTTCATCGTGCAGATATCGCGGCTGGGCAGTGGCCGAAGGGTGATCGTCTCCATCACCGAGATCACCGGCGTCAGCGACAACGTCATCACCAGCCAGGAGCTATTCAAGCACGAAACCTGGATCGACCAGGACAGCCGCGAACGCGACCGCTGGATAGGTCTGGGCTTCCACCCGCATTGCCACAAGCTTGAGCCGTTCCGACTGGAACTGCGCGAGGCCAACATGGGGAGCTTCCCTTCATGATGCTGCCCTTGTTGCTCGGGAGCTTTGCGGTGCTGCTGGTGGCGCTGGCGATGGGCCTGTGGTGGGGCTTGGCTACCCGCCTGCAACAGCGCGCCGCCGCCAGCCACGCCGACACCCGGCTGTCGCAGCCCGATCCACAGCGCGCCGCCGATGAAGCCCGCAACAGCCGTCCACCGAGCAAACGCTGGGCCGAGCTGCTGCGCCGGGCGGGATTGAAAGACTCGGTGCGCACACTGATCCTGATCGCAGTGCCCGGGATCATCGCCACCATCGGTGCTGGCCTGCGCCTGGGCAGCGCCTGGTTTGGCGCCTTCGTGCTGGCGTTGTATCTGCTGGCTGTTGCGTTGTGGTTATACCGGCGCATCGACAAGATCCAACAGCGGCTGGTCGCGCAGATGCCGGACTTCCTGGAAAACATGGTGCGCATGGCCGGTATCGGCAACAGCTTGTCGATGGCCTTCCAGAGCGCCACCCAGAATGTCGATCCGCCACTGCGCCCCATCCTCGACAACGCACTGACCTATACCCGCGCGGGCATGGACCTGGACCGGGCCCTGCAACACGCCGCGCAGGCCTATCGCTTGCGCCCTCTGGAAATGCTGGCAGTGATCCTCGGCACCAGCATCCGCATCGGCGGGCGCAGCGACCAGATCCTGCAACGCATGAGCGACTTCATGCGCGATATGGAAGAGGTGCAGCGCGAACTGCAGGCGACCACCTCCGAGACCCGCATGTCTGCCTGGGTACTTGCGTTGCTGCCAGTCGGCGCGGCCTTGTCGATGGCCTTGATGAGTCCGGACTTCTTCCAGCCCATGTTCCATGAACCGCTGGGCAAGAAAATCCTGCTGATCGCAGTGCTGCTCGAACTGTGCGGCGGCTTTCTGCTGTACCGGCTGGCCAAATCGCTATGACGCCATCAATCGCCCCTCACCTCCGTCGGAGAGCCGCATGAACCAGCTGTACGCCATCGCCATGATGCTGGTCGTACTGGCCCTGGTACTGGCCGCGGCCGGCCTGCTCTACCGCGGACGCCGCAGCCAGCAAGCGGGCGCGGCATTGCAGACCGCACTGGACACGGCCCAGCACCTGGAACACGACAACGCACCGAAAGCCGGTTGGTGGCGGCAACGACTGAGCGACCTTGCCGCCATCGGCCAGCACTTCGACGGCAGCCGCGTGCAGAAAGCGCTGCTTGCGCCCGAAGACAAGCTGCTGTTGGAACAGGTGGGCTGGAACCACAACACCGGAACCGCCGCCTTTCTTGCCGCGCGATTGCTGCTGGCATTGCTGATGCCGTTCCTTGCCGTACTGGTGTTACGGCCGCACGGCGGCGACATGGTCATCATTCTATTGGTCGGTTTTGCGCTGGGAATTCTGCTGCCAAAACTGCTGTTGCGCAGCTGGGCCGGGCGTCTTCGAAAAAAAGTGGACGAGGAACTGCCTTTGCTGATCGACCTGCTGCGCCTGCTGCAGGGCGTGGGCTTCAGCATCGACCAGAGCCTGCAGATGGTTGGCGAAAAACTGCACATCGCCATCCCGGTACTCGGCCGTGAGCTGCAGCTCGCCAATGCCGGCTATAGCCGCGGCCGCAGTCGCGCGCAATCGCTGCGGCGTCTATCTGATTCCTTCGACAACGACGACCTGCGCAGCCTCATACAGATGATATTGCAGGTGCACCAACACGGCGGCGCCGTACAGGAGCCCCTCAAGCAGTTCGGCATGCGCCTGCGCGAGCAGCGCCGCATGAAGATGAAAGAGAAGGTCGGCAAGCTCTCGGTGAAGATGACCGTGGTGATGATGATCACCTTGCTGCCGGCACTGATGCTGGTACTGGCCGGGCCAGCCATCATTTCGCTGGCTGCCGCGATCAAGGGGATGTAATGAAAGCCGACCTGACGAAGATCAAGGCACTGTTGCTGATCGCAATAGCCCCTGCCCTGCTCGCGGGCTGTGGCGGCAGCCGCGCCGCCTACAGACAACCGCCGGTTGAACCAGCCCTGGTGGAAGCCGCGCAGGACGATCGCGGCATGTATCTTGGCCTGCTCAAACAGATGCAGCTGCAAGGTGCCTACTACGCCTCATTGGCGCATATCGACGCTTTCCGGCAACGCTTCGGCGACAGCCCGGAACTACGCATCCTGCAAGCCAATGCACTGCGCGAAACCGGTGATGACGCAAGCGCAGCCGGCATCTACCGAAGTTTGACCAAGGGTAGCCAGGCAGCACCGGCCTGGCACGGACTTGGGCTGATCGCAGCCGCCACGCAGGACCACACCGCCGCGCAGCTTGCCCTCGACAACGCAGTGCGTGCCGACCCACTCAATGTCGCCTACCTCGGCGACCTTGGGTTTGCACTATTGCAGGCAGGACACGTCGAACAGGCACGGGCGCCGTTGGCCAAGGCAGCCGAGTTGGGGCCGGACAATATCCGCGCCATCTCCAATCTGGCGCTGTGGGCATTGCTGTCCGGGCAGACCACGACGGCGGAAAGCATGATGCAACGCGCGAATCTGCCGCCATCGACCCGGAACGAAATCTACCGGCTCGCGCAGACCCTGCGACAGCCAGTAGCCGCTGTCGCTCCTGCAGCAACGACAGCAACGACAGCAACGACAGCAACGACAGCAACGACAGCAAGCAATGCGACCACACTGGCCGCGCAGCAGCCTGCCACCAGCAGCAGGCATGTCCCGCGTCCACCCGGCTCGATGCTTGATCGTTTCAGCCCCTCGTCGACCACTTCGCAGGAGGTAACGCCGTGATCCGAACAGCATCCATTGCCGCAGCAGTGCTGCTGGGTTCATTCGCTAGCTGCGCATCCGCAGCCGACCAGCATGCTCCCTTGATCGAGCGCATGTCCGATACCAGTACCGGAACCAGCACAAACGCAGGCAACGAGGTTGCTGCAACTGCAACTGCAGCCTCGACGGTAACGGCCAGCACCTTTGCCGACCTGCCACGTTCACAGGTGGGTGACACCACCCGCGCCCTGCTGCAGCTGCAGGCCGACAACAGTCGCCCCGGCACCGTGCTCCCGATGCTCGGCGAGGCCGCGAGCCGCAGTTACCAGCGTTACCTCAACAGTTTTGATCACCCAATCCCCGAGTACTTCGAAGCAGCGCTCCCCAATCCCAAGCAAGGCGGCGGCAGCCGCTGAGGCCCACCATGTACAGCCCGCGTCGGTCATCACATTCATTGTCACGCGCGCTAAGCGACCCATCCACCAGCATGCGCCAACGTGGCGGCGCAGGACTGCCAATGCTGCTGCTGTTGCTCGGGCTGGTGGTGATACTTGGCCTGGTCGAGGTGGGCTACCTCTACTGGAGCAAGCGAGATGTGCAGAAGACTGCCGACTTGGCTGCGTTGGCCGGCGCGCAGCGCCTGGAACTGTGCACCACCGATTACAAGGACAATCTGGCTGCACGCAACAATGCGACCACCGACAATCGATTCGCTGGCCAACTCGCAATCGACTGTGGCTATTGGGGAGCCGAGCTGGCGCCCGGCGCACGCTTCGTCGAAGTTTCCAGCAGCCACCCCTTGAATGCGGTAAGAGTCACCGCCTCACGGCAATCGGTACCGCTGCTGGGCCAGCTCACCTCCCTGCCAAGGATCAGCGCCACCGCTGTGGCCAAACGCACTTCCCCCCAGGCGGCTTTCAGCGTCGGTTCGCGGCTGCTCAACACCAACAGCAATGCGCCGCTGCAGGGAATACTGCGATTGGTCGGTGTCGATCTGACTCAGACCCAGATCGCAAGCTATCAGGGTTTGGCCAACCTGAAGATCACCCCGCGCGGCCTGCTGCAGGCATTGGGAATTCCCGTTGCCACCGACATCAATGTAGGCGAATTGAACAGCCTGCTCGCCGCCAACCAAGTATCCGTGGGCAGACTGCTGGATGTCATGGCTACGCTGGCCAACCAACAAGGGCTGGCTGGCGTTGACCTGCGCCTGCTACAGCAGAAGCTGCTAGGCGCAGGTATCAGCAACGCGCTGGTGCAGCTCGGCTCCACCGCCAGCAGCGCAGGCCTGTTCGCCAAGATCGCGGGGGGCAGCGAAGCAGCCAACGGCGCGCTGGATATAGATCTCAATGCGCTCGATCTGCTTGGCACAAGCATCTCCGTCGCCAATGCCAAGCACGCCGTCGAGGTACCGCAGCTGGACCTGCTCGGCCTGCTCAAGGCCAAGGCAAGTATTGTCGAGCCCGCCTCAATCGGCATCGGCCCGGTCGGCACCACCGCCTACAACAGCCAGGTGCGGCTGTTCCTGGATATCGACTCGCAACGGATTCCCGCACTCGGCACGGTACTGAACTGGTTGGGCACGCGCATCAAGCTGCCCACCTACATCGACGTGATCGACGGCTTCGGCCAACTCACCGCCATCGATTGTTCAACCCAACCGGCGACGGCCAAGGTCGACGTTACCAGTGCCATCGCCAACGTCTGCATCGGCAAGGCCACCACACCATGGGACTCCACCCGTGAGCTGTGCCGCACCGGGCTGGGCAACGAGACCCTGGTCAGCCTGCTCGGCCGCGATGTGCTCAACAAGAAGATTTCGCTGGAAGCACTGTCACAAAGCGATCAGCTGACCTTGAGTCCAGGCCAGACCGGCACGGTCAAACCCAATGATCTGAAGGTAGGCAAGCTGGTCTCGGACCTCGTCGACGCCTTGCTCGGCACCGTGCAATCACTGTTCGCCCCACAGGGCAACAGCAGCGATGCGGCCAAGGATCTGGCCGTGCAGTACCTGGAAGCCACCAAGAAAAACGGCCTGTACCAGCCCGCCGTCGTGGTGCAGGCCCTGACCAACGGCAACAGCGACGCCAATCTGCCGGCACTGGGTAGCTGGACCACCGAAATCCCAACCTGCGACAGCTGGCTGCTGGGCTGCACGCCCAAGAAAGTGCAGGGCGACGTCTGGCAGGGCTTTCTCTACGAGACCACGATCAGCAAGCCCAGCGTGCTCGGCGGCCTGCTCGACGTACTCGGGCTGACGTCCTGCCAAGGCCTGATCGCCGGCCTGGCCTTCAATGACTGCGTCAGCAACTCGCTGGCCAAGTACCTGCAGACCAAGCCCGGTGGCCTCAGCGGCAGCGGCGGCTACAACCCGGTGACCGGCAGCGGCAGCTGCGGCAGCGTGCTGTGCCTGTTGCTCAAACCCGTCATCGACAACACCTTGCGGCCGCTGCTCGATGGCGTCGGCAACCTGCTGGCAAAGCTGCTGTCGGACGTCCTGGGCCTGCAGCTGGGCCGTACCGACGTGCATATGCAGTCGATCCAATGCGGCCGCAGCCAGTTGGTCGAATGAGGGTCATCCCGAACAGTGCAGACGCCCACACCGCAATGCTTTCCAGCGCCAGATCGCGTGCTATGCTCGGGTACGAACAAGGCGCATTCATGAAATGCGACGGCCATCGCAATTCGGGGGAATTACGAGGACTTATGACAAGGATCGAAATGCTTCCGAGCCGGTTTGGTTGTGCGTTATTCCTGATTGTTGGCCTGCTGACGGCACCTGCCGCGATGGCCGGCCGTTGGCAGCGCGGTGAAGCCGAGGTGCCGGCCGCCCCCGCCAACAGCGAAGACAGCGCGGTTGGCAATACCGTGGCCGAGCTGAAACGCTTGATGGGCAACCAGGAACTTACCGAGCTGCGTACTACCTATAACGGCAACTACGGTGCCAGCCTGCTGTTCCACGCCGATTCGCTGAACTACTACGTGGCGTTGTTCCACGAGAAGGAGTTCTGGCGGGTGATCCGCACCGACTCGGTGGAGAGCGCCGAATCGCTCTACCTCACCTTCGCCGAGCAGACCAAGCAGTTGGCCCAGGTCTATCTGGACACCATCCGTCTGCAGGCCGGCAAGGGCTATAGCGAGAAGCTGGTAGCGATGAACGAGCGCCGCCTGCGCGGCCTGCAGCAGGAAGCGGAACAGCAACGCCAGCAGTCGCTGCAGGTCAGCAACGCCCTGCAGGAGCGCAAGCAGCAAGCGGTGGCACTGAGCTCGGACCTGCGCGCCACCAATACCCAGCTGGAAGCCCTGAACCAGCAGATCAAGGCCTTGCAGGCGCAGCAGGTCAACCCCGAGTTGACCCTGCCGGCCACTCCCAACGTTGCTCCGGCGACCGCAGCCACCCCGGTGGTCCCAACTACCCAGGAACCGGCCAGCCACCCCTGACACCCTGGTTTCAACGCAAAGAAGCGAACGCAGCCTTCTCTCAAGAAAGGCGGCGTTTTTGTAGTGCCGAGCCATGCTCGGCAGGAGCTTGCCCAGCACCGCATCAGCCCCGGGCCACTTGTCTGAGCGGCGCTGGATGGCCTCGGGCTACAAGCCGCGAAGCCGTCACTGCATCAGCCCGCGAAGAGCCTACCCCTCCCCAGCCCTTCGCTACGCGAAAGGGAGGGAGCAGAGCGTAGTGGGCGGGCGCGAGGCCACCCCCCCACCCCCCCCCAGCACCCCCCCCCACCCCCCGCCGCCCGGTTGGCCCCCCCACTACAAAAACGCCGCCTTTCTTGAGAGAAGGCTGCGTTCGCTTCTTTGCGTTGAAACCAGGGTGTCAGGGGTGGCTGGCCGGTTCCTGGGTAGTTGGG